>JBDTXQ010000307.1:0-3954 GCA_040006115.1 Usitatibacter sp. | reverse complement strand
ATGGTGTGGATCATCGCGTTCAGCAGCGCGACGTCCATGTCCGCGGTGAACTGCATGTATCGCCACGAATGCCGGGCGAGGTCGTTCCTGCGCGGGTCGGCGACCACCAGCTTGGCGCCGCGCTGCACCGCGTTCTTGATCCAGGTCGCCGCGACCGGATGGTTCGACGTGGGATTCGCGCCGATCAAGAAGATGAATTCGGCGAGAGCGACGTCCGACACCTGGTTCGATACCGCTCCCGAGCCGATGCCTTCGAGGAGCGCCACCACGGAGGAAGCGTGGCAAAGTCGCGTGCAATGGTCGACGTTGTTGGTGCCGAAGCCGGTGCGCACGAGCTTCTGGAAAAGATAAGCCTCTTCGTTCGAGCCCTTGGCGCTGCCGAACCCGGCGAGCGCGGAGGGTCCGGTTGTGTCGCGCACTTTCTTCAAGCCGTTGGCGGCGAGGTCGAGCGCCTCTTCCCACGACGCCTCGCGGAATGCCTCGCGCCAGCGCGTCGGATCCATGTCCATGTCGGCGGTCTTGGCAACGCCCGCCTTGCGAATGAGCGGCCTGGTGAGGCGATGCGGGTGCGACACGTAGTCGAAGCCAAAGCGGCCCTTCACGCACAGGCGCTCGTGGTTCGACGGGCCGTCGCGGCCCTCGACGCGCAGGATCGTGTTGTCCTTCACGTGATAGGTGAGCTGGCAGCCGACGCCACAGAAGGGACACACGGAATCGACCTGCTTGTCGGCGAGCATTTCGTAGGCGTGCTTGGCGGGCGAGAGCGCGCCCGTGGGGCACGCCTGCACGCACTCGCCGCACGCGACGCAGGTGGATTCCCCCATCGGATCGTCGAAGTCGAACACGATCTTCGAGTCGAGGCCGCGGTTGGCATAGCCGATCACGTCGTTCACCTGCTCTTCGCGGCAGGCGCGCACGCAGCGCGTGCACTGGATGCACGCGTCGAGGTTCACCGCCATCGCGGGATGGGAATGGTCGGATTTCGGCTGCGCGCGCGGCGCGAAGCGCGAGCGCGTGACGCCGAGCTCGCCCGCCCACTGGAAGAGCTCGTTCGCGCCGGGCTTCAAATCCTCCTTCGGCACGTCGGCCATGAGGAGCTCGACCACGATCTTCTGCGAGTGCACCGCGCGCTCGGTGTTGCTGCCGACTTCCATGCCCTTGGTGGGCTGGCGGCAGCACGAGGGCGCCAGCACGCGTTCACCCTTGATCTCCACCACGCACGCGCGGCAGTTGCCGTCGGCGCGATAGCCTTCCTTGTAGCAGAGGTGCGGGATGTCGGTGCCGTAGCGCGCCGCGGCCTGGATGATGGTCTCGCCGGCGAATGCCGAAATGGTCTCGCCGTTCAGCTTGAACTCGATGGTTTCCGCGCTGACGATCTCGTTCATCTTCATGCTCAGACCTCGTGCGGAAAATGTTTGGCGACGCAACGGATGGGATTCGGCGCCGCCTGGCCCAGCCCGCAGATCGACGCGTCGGCCATGGCGACGGAAAGCTCCTCGAGGAGCGCGATGTCCCACTTGGGCGCTTCCATGAGGTGCGCGGCCTTGGCGGTGCCGACGCGGCACGGCGTGCACTGCCCGCACGACTCGTGCTCGAAGAACCGCATCAGGTTCAACGCCGCGTCGCGGGCCTTGTCGTGCTGCGAAAGGATGATCACCGCGGCCGAGCCGATGAAGCATCCGTAGGGTTGCAGCGTGTCGAAGTCGAGCGGAATGTCGCCCATGGACGCGGGCAATATCCCGCCCGAGGCGCCACCGGGGAGATACGCGTAGAGCTCGTGGCCATCGAGCATGCCGCCGCAATATTCCGCGATGAGATCCTTCACGGTGATGCCCGCGGGTGCCAAGTGCACGCCGGGCTTCTTCACGCGCCCCGAGACCGAGAAGGACCTCAGGCCCTTGCGCCCGTTGCGCCCGTGCTTCGAGAACCATTCCGGGCCCTGCTCGATGAGATCGCGCACCCAGAGGAGCGTCTCCATGTTGTGCTCGAGCGTGGGCCGGCCGAAGAGCCCCACCTGGGCGACGTACGGGGGACGAAGGCGTGGCATGCCCTTCCTGCCCTCGATGGATTCGATCATCGCGGACTCTTCGCCGCAGATGTAGGCGCCCGCGCCGCGGCGCAGGTGAATGCGCGGCAGGCCGGCGGGGGGATCGGCGCGCAAGGCCGCGAGCTCGTGCTCGAGCATGACGCGGCACGCGTGATACTCGTCGCGCAGGTAGACGAAGATGTCCTCGATGCCAACCGCCCACGCTGCGATCAGCATCCCCTCGATGAAGCGATGGGGATCGCGCTCCAGGTAGTGGCGGTCCTTGAACGTGCCCGGCTCGCCCTCGTCGATGTTCACCGCCATGAGGCGCGGTCCCGGCTCGGCGCGCACGATCTTCCACTTGCGCCCCGCGGGGAAGCCCGCGCCGCCCAGGCCGCGCAGGCCCGCGTCCTCCATCGTCTTGATGACGGCGTCAACCTCACGCTTGCCGGAGACGCATTCGGCCCAGGTCTTGTAGCCGCCTTGGCTCACGTAATCCGCGAAGCCGTGCGGATGGGTGGCGGGCGCTTTCGTCTTGCCCTCCTTCACGCACTTCGCGACTTCGCCGGCATGCGCGTGGCCGAACGCGTTCTGGCCCACGCAAACAGCGGGCGCCTCGGCGCATCGCCCGATGCAAGGCGCGGCGAGGACGCGCACGTTCGGGCCGACCAAGGCGGGCAACCTGTCGAGCAGATCCTGCGCGCCCGCCATGCGGCACGAAAGCGTCTCGCAGACGCGGATGGTGGTCTGCGGCGGGGCGCTCTCGCCCTCCTTCACCACGTCGAAGTGGTGGTAGAAAGTGGCGACCTCGTAGACCTCGGCCATGGAGAGCTTCATCGCCTCGGCGAGCGCGGCAAGGTGCGCTGCCGAAAGGTGGCCGAAGCGGTCCTGGATGCGGTGCAGGTTCTCGATGAGGTATTCGCGCTGCGCTGGAACGCCTTCGGCCAACGCGATGACCTCCGCGCGCGCGACCGGATCCACCGCGCGGCCCTTCGGGATGGGCCGGGCACGGCGAATCTTGGAAACGGGGATGACGGTCTCGTTCATGGTCACAGTTTATCGGGAGGCTGGCGGTGTGGCACAAGCCGCCATTTCCGGCGAGACCGGCGTAACTGCGAGTCGCTGCCAGGGCCGGCGCGGGAGGTGCGAACGGCCCGATATATCAAGGAACTAGGTTACCGCGATGGGGGCGCGGCAGGCTTGACGCGGGTCAAGCCGGAAACGCCGCTTCGCACGGGGTCTACAGCACTGACTTCAGCAGTTTCCCCATCTCCGCCGGATTGCGCGTCACCTTGATGCCGCATGCCTCCATCACGGCAAGTTTTTCCTGTGCCGTGCCCTTGCCGCCGGAAATGATGGCCCCGGCGTGTCCCATGCGCTTGCCGGGCGGCGCGGTGAGGCCGGCGATGAATCCCACCACCGGCTTCTTCATGTTGTCCTTCACCCAGCGCGCGGCGGCCTCTTCATCCGTGCCGCCAATCTCGCCGATCATGATGACGGCCTCGGTTTCCGGGTCGTCGTTGAACATCTTCATCACGTCGATGTGCTTGAGGCCATTCACCGGGTCGCCGCCGATACCCACCGCGGACGATTGCCCCAGGCCCAGCACCGTGACCTGGTTCACGGCTTCGTAGGTGAGCGTGCCCGAGCGCGACACGATGCCGATCCTGCCCTTGCGATGGATGTGGCCCGGCATGATGCCGATCTTGATTTGCTCCGGCGTGATGGTGCCGGGGCAGTTCGGCCCGAGGAGGATGGTCTTCTTTCCCTTCATGCGCGCGCGCGTCTTCACCATGTCGAGGACCGGGATCCCTTCGGTGATGCAGATCACCAGCTCCAGGCCCGCATCGACCGCCTCGTCGATCGCGGCGGCCGCGAAGGGCGGCGGCACGTAGATCACGGAGACCGTTGCGCCGGTCTTCGCCCTG
>JBDTXQ010000306.1:0-3959 GCA_040006115.1 Usitatibacter sp. | reverse complement strand
AATCCGCCCAAGCGCGCGAGCCGCCGCGATCCGCGCGAGACGAGTGTCGCGATCTGCGTGGGCCTGAAGTCGATTAGCCACTTCGTGGCGCTCGAGCCCACGCTCTCGCCGGGAGAGGCCGCGGCGATCCGCGCGGGCATTACCATGCCGCTCAATTGGGTGCCGGACGACGACATCTCGAAAGGATTTCCGGTGCACGAGTGGGACGTGGTGAACCAGAGCGACGGGGGCGTGAAGGTGCGCCGTGTGAACGACGCCCTGCAGACGCTCGCCGTGGGCGAGGCGGTCGCGATGAAATTCATCGGCCGCCCGCGCTGGACCATCGGCGTCGCGCGCTGGATCACGCAGCTCGACGAAGGCGGCATGGAATTCGGCGTGCAATTCCTCGCCACCTCCGCGCGCTCGGTATGGGTCCAGCCCGCCAACTCCGGGAGCCCGCAGGCGAAGCCGGGGCTAGTGCTCGACGACGACAGCAACGCGCAGGCCCTTCTCACGATGCCCAACCTCTACATGCAGGCGGGCGTCTACGAGCTCGTGGGCGCGAGCGAGTCCTCCACGGTGCGCGCGGCGGGCCTCATCGAGAGGACCGCGCGCTTCGACCTTTTCGACGTTTCCGACTGCTGACCGGCGCTTCCACGGCCGCGGGCTGGGTTGCGAGCACCTCGCGGGTCGCGGCGGTGAGCGCATAACCCGAGCGGCCCGAACGCCGCACCACGGCCCCCTGCGCCATTTGCGCGAGGACCTCGTCGAGCTCTTCGGCGGGGAGCGCCGTCCTCTCGCGCAGCTCGCCGAATGACGCCGGGCCTTCGAGCAACGCCTGGGTTACCGCGAGCAACTCGCGCAACTTCACCGCGGGCATCGGCGCCTGTTTCCACCGGGCGTCGCGCCAATAGGAGGCCGACGCGGTGAGCTCGGCCCCGAACAGGATCACCATCCACGAGATGTAGATCCAGATAAGGAAGATCGGCACCGCGGCGAACGCGCCGTAGACCAGGTTGTAAGTGGGCGAGATGTGAACGTAGAAGGCGAAGAGCTCCTTTGCGGATTCGAACAGCACCGCCGCGACGAACCCGCCGAGCGCCGCGTGGCGCCAGGGCACGTGCCGGTGCGGGATGATGGTGTAGACCATGAAGAACGCGAGCGAGCTCATGGCGAGCGGCACCACGCGCAGCAGCACATGAAACGCGGAGCTCACCGTGACGTCTCTCGACAGGGACATGATGTACGTCGTGACGGTGACGCTCACCACCAGCAGGACCGGACCGATCACCACCACCGCCATGTAGCCGAGGACGGACATCCAGAGCGGGCGCGACTGGCGCGCGCGCCAGATCGCGTTCAGCGACCGGTCCATGATGAGCATCATCCACACTGCCACCACGAAGACACCCCCGACGCCCACCGCGGTGAGGCGCCGCGCGTTGCGCGAGAATTCCCGCATGTAGACGTTGGTGATGTGGTCGGCGATGTCGGGCAGCAGGTTCATGTGCAGGAAGAGCTTGATCTTCGCCATCACCTCGCCGAAGAACGGCGTCGAGGAGAGGAGCGCCACCACGACCGTGAAGATCGGCACCAGCGCGAGGAGCGTCGTATAGGTGAGGCTTCCCGCGATCTGCGGGCAGCGGTCTTCGCGCGAGCGGCGCAAGACGAACAGCAGGAAGCCGAAGGTGTCGGCGAGTTTGCGGAGCACGTGCGCGTGTGGGCTGGGAATCGGGCGGTATCATGGTACCCGCTCCATGGCCGAAATCCTCGTCCTCTACTACAGCGCGACCGGCTCGGTTCGCTCCCTCGCGCAGTCGATCGCGCGCGGGGTCGAGTCGGTCGAGGGCATGCGCGCACGCGTTCGCACTGTGCCCAAGGTGGCGAGCGTGGTCGAGGCCCTCGCTCCCGCCGTCCCCTCCGAGGGGGCGCCCTACGTCGAGGCGAGCGACCTCGCCGAATGCGCGGGGCTGGCACTCGGCTCACCGACCCGCTTTGGCAACATGGCCGCGCCCCTCAAGCATTTTCTCGACGGCCTCGGCCCCGAGTGGGCGCGCGGCACGCTCGCGGGCAAGCCCGCGGCGCTGTTCTCCTCGACCGCTACGATGCACGGCGGCCAGGAGACGACGCTGGTGTCGATGATGATGCCGCTCCTGCACCACGGCATGTTGATCGTGGGCCTTCCCTACACCGAGCCCGAGCTTAACTCGACGCGCTCCGGCGGGACGCCCTACGGCGCGACGCACGTCTCCGGGACCGCGAACGACCGGCCGGTGACCGACGAAGAGGCGAAGCTCGCCTTCGCGCTGGGCAAGCGCCTGGCCGCGGTGGCAAAGAAGCTCTCGGCTTGAGCGCGCGCCTCGCGTGGCGCGCGGCGTGCGCGTGCCTGATCGCGCTGATCTTCCTCGCCGTGGCCTGGGAGCTCTTCCTCGCGCCGCTCAAACCCGGGGGCTCGTGGCTGGTGCTGAAGGCGCTGCCGCTCATGGCGCCGCTCTTCGGCGTGCTGCACGCGCGGCGCTACACGTTCCAGTGGTCGACGCTGATGATCTGGATCTATGCGGCCGAGGGAGCGACGCGCATTTACACGGACAAGGGACTTTCGGCGGGGCTCGCCGCGGGTGAGCTCGCGCTCGCCCTCGCCTACTTTGTTTCGGCCGTGCTGTTCCTCAGGTCCTCGCGCAGCACCGCGTGAGGGCTCAGCGTCTGGCGCGCGCTGAAGGCGGCCATGGAGATCTCGCGCAGGAAGAGCAGCAGGCATCCGGTGAGCGCGATCACCGAGGCGATGAAGAGGATGGCCACGGGACGGGAGAGGTCGAGGGAGACGTAGGCGCCCGCGAACGCCGTGCCGATCAGCAGGCACACCAGCAGCGCCGAGAGCACCGCAAGCGCGACCGCCCAGAGCACGAGGACGATGCGCCGGTTGAGTATGTCGAGCTCGCGCCCGGCGTAGTCGCCGCGCTCGCCCGTGTAGTGCGGCATGTGCTCCTCGAGGATGCGGCGGCGGGTCCACGGCGCGCGCGAGCCGCCCGATCAGCACGTTGATGATGGTGCCGATCGCGGTAAGCAGGAACACCGGCGCGATCGCGAGCTGGATCGTGCGCGTGATGTCGAAGACGTGGGAGTCGATCGCCATTGCCCTCAGGCTCCCGCCGCCTTCTTGGCCATGCGGCCCTTCACGAAGGCGAAGACGAGCGGCAGCATGCTCACCACCACGATGCCGATGATGATCGCGGTGAGGTTGCCCTTGACCCATGGGATGTTGCCGAAGAAAAATCCCGCGGCCGTGAGCGAACCCACCCACAGCACCCCGCCCGCGACGTTGTACATCGTGAACTCGCGAGGCGTCATCGCCGCCATTCCCGCCACGAACGGCACGTAGGTGCGCACGATCGGCAGGAAGCGCGAGATCACCACGGCCTTGCCGCCATGGCGATCGTAGAACTCGTGGGCCTTGTCGAGGTGCTTGCGGTTCAGCCAACGCGACCCGCCCCCCTCGGTGAAGAAGCGCTTGCCGAGCCACCGGCCGATCGCGTAGTTCACGGTGTTGCCGAGGATCGCCGCGAGCGCGAGGACGGCCACCAGGGCGTAGACGTTCAGTTCGCCGGTGGCCGCGATCGCGCCTGCGACGAAGAGGAGGGAGTCCCCCGGCAGGAACGGCGTCACCACGAAGCCCGTTTCCGAGAAGATGATCGCGAAGAGGATCCCGTAGACCCAGACCCCGTATTCCGCGACCAGCTTGAGCAGGTGCGTGTCGAGGTGAAGGACGACGTCGACCAGGTTCATGGCACCACGGGCTCGACCGTCTTCCTCTCGGGCTTGACGAAATCCTCGCGGGAAGCGCCCAGGTACATCGCCAGCGGGCAGGCCACCAGCACCGAAGAGTAGATGCCGAAGAGGATGCCGATGGTGAGCGCGAGCGCGAAGTAGTGCAGCGTCGCGCCGCCGAAGAAGAGGATCGAGAGCACCATCATCTGCGTGCA
>JBDTXQ010000305.1:0-3960 GCA_040006115.1 Usitatibacter sp. | reverse complement strand
CGGGCGATAGCCGTCCCGATCGATCATGGCGTCCACCATCCAATCCGTTGAGTTGCATCCATTTTTTCACAATTCGCGAGCGCCCGCCAGCCGTCGGTGCGAGCCATGGGCCGTGTAGAATGGCGCTTCGCAACCCGATGATTTAATGAGATTTCATGCGCGCCACCGAGTATTACCTCGCCACCCTCAAGGAGGCCCCTCAGGAAGCCGAGCTCGCCAGCCACAAGCTCATGCTGCGCGCGGGCCTCATCCGCAAGCTCGCGAGCGGGCTCTACTCGTGGATGCCGGTGGGCCTCAGGATCGTGAAGAAAGTCGAGGCGATCGTTCGCGAGGAGATGAACCGCGCGGGGGCCCTCGAGATCCTCGCCCCGCCGATCCACCCGCGCGAGCTCTGGGAGGAAACCGGCCGCTGGGAGCTCTACGGGCCGATGATGCTGCGCATCAAGGACCGCGCCGAGCGCGAGTTCTGCTACGCGCCCACCGCGGAGGAAGTCTTCTGCGACATCGTGCGCCGCGAGGTGAAGAGCTACCGCCAGCTGCCGGTGAATTTCTACCAGGTGCAGACCAAGTTCCGCGACGAGATCCGCCCACGCTTCGGCGTGATGCGCGCGCGGGAATTCACCATGAAGGACGCGTATTCCTTCGACACCGACTACGCCGGGCTGCAGAAGAGCTACGCGAAGATGTACGACGCCTACACCCGGATCTTCACGCGCCTGGGCCTCACGTTCCGCGCGGTAGCGGCGGACACCGGCGAGATCGGCGGCACCGGTTCGCACGAGTTCCAGGTGCTCGCCGGCTCGGGCGAGGACGCGATCGCCTACTCGCCGGATTCGGATTTCGCCGCGAACGTGGAGCTTGCCGAGGCTCTCGCGCCCCGCGAGGCGCGCGCAGCCCCGACGCAGGCGATGAAGAAGGTCGCGACCCCCGACAAGCACACGTGCGAGGACGTCTCTCAACTTCTGGGCCTTCCGATCGAGAAGACCGTGAAGTCCATTGTCGTCATGAGCCCCCGCGAAGGCGGTGATGGCGAGATGGCCATGCTGCTGGTTCGCGGCGACCACATGCTGAACGAGATCAAGGCCTCGAAGGTCCCGGGCCTGAAGCCGTTCCGCTTCGCGACCGAAGCCGAGATCCGCGCGCGACTCGAGGCGCCTCCCGGCTCCCTCGGACCGGTCGGCAAGAAGATCCGCATCGTGGCCGATCGCACCGTCGCCGCGATGAGCGACTTCTGCACTGGCGCGAACGAGGAGGGCTATCACCTGACCGGCGTGAACTGGGGCCGCGACCTTCCCGAGCCGCACGTCGTGGCCGACATCCGCAACGTGGTCGCGGGCGACCCTTCGCCCGACGGCAAGGGCGCGCTCGAGCTCGCGCGCGGCATCGAGGTAGGCCACGTGTTCCAGCTGCGCACCGCCTACACCCAGAAGATGGGCGTCAACTACATCGACGAGAAGGGCGAGACCCGCCCCATGGAGATGGGCTGCTACGGCATCGGCATCACGCGCATCGTCGCCGCCGCGATCGAGCAGAACCATGATGACAAGGGCATCATCTGGCCCGATCCGATGGCACCGTTCGCCGTCGCCATCATCCCGCTCGGCTACGGCAAGAGCGAGGCGGTGAAGGCCGCGGCGGAGAAGCTCTACGCGGAATTCGCCGCCGCCGGCGTGGACGCCCTCCTCGACGACCGCGACGAGCGCGCCGGCGTCCTCCTCGCCGACCAGGAGCTGGTCGGCATTCCCCATCGCGTCGTGATCGGCGATCGCGGCCTCAAGGAAGGCCTGGTCGAGTACCAGCACCGGCGCGACGCGGCCGCCACCAAGGTGGCGCTCGGGCAAGCCGCGGAGCATGTCCGTTCGCGCTTCGCGTAGGCTCGCGCCGCTCGCCGGGGCATGGGCGTTGGCGCTGGCGCCCTGCGCCTTCGCCGGCGCGCAGCAATACGAGGTCCTGTCCGCGAGCGTGCGCGCGACGCTCGCCCACGCGGTGAACGACCGATCGAGCGTCGACATGAAGGACCTCGACACGCGCGCGTGGGTGCGCGCCATGACGCGCCGCGTGATCGCGCGATTCCCCGACGAGGACGCGGCGCGCGGCTTCCTCGCGATGGTGCGCTACGAGGCGATGCGCGCGGGCCTCGATCCGCACGTGGTCCTCGCCGTGATCGACGTCGAGAGCAAGTTCCGCAAGTACGCGGTGTCGCGGTCGGGTGCGCGCGGGTTGATGCAGGTGATGCCTTTCTGGGTGAAGGAGATCGGCGGCCCCCGCGACAACCTCTTCACCGAGCGCATCAACCTGCGCTACGGCTGCACCATCCTGCGCCACTACCTCGATCGCGAGCGCGGCAATCTCGCCAACGCCCTCGGACGCTACAACGGCAGCCTCGGGCAGGCCGACTATCCCAACCGTGTCCTCAGAGCCTGGCGGGAGCGTTGGACGCTCGCGGCGTAGAGGCTTCGAGCAGCTTGCGGTCGACCCGCCCCGGCTTGTCGTAGGCGACCTTGCCGCGCGGATCGTAGATGCGCGTGGTGGGAAGCGCGCGCAGGGCGCCCAGCTGCTTCTCGACGCGCTCGGTCGCGATCACGAGGGGATAGTCGTGGCCGGCCCGGGCCGCGAATTTCTTCACCTTCGCGGCGTCCTCGGCATCAACGGCGACGCCGATCACAACGACTTCCGGATGCTCGCGGTGGAATTGCGCGATCTCGGGAATCTCCTGCAGGCACGGCACGCACCACGTCGCCCAGAAGTTCATGACCACCCAGCGTCCCTTGTAGTCGGCGAGCCGGTGCCGGCTGCCCTCGCTGTCGGTGAGATCGAACGCGAACGCCTCGGCGCAGGCCGAGAGCGCGAGCCACGCCGCCGTGGCCGCCAGCGCACACACGAATCGTCGATTTTGCAAAACCCGGCCCCTCGTCTATCCTCAGGCCCGAAGAATACTTTAAAAGCCCCCCATGGCCGCCCCGCTGCCCCAGCTGAGAATGCCCGTCGAACGCGCCGCGCCGCCGCGCGAGCTGGAGATCCGCCCGAAGCAGGTGAAGGCCTGGCTCGAATCGCTTCCCCTCGCGCAAAGCCTCGACTCGGCGAAACGGCTCGCGACGCACGTCGCCGCGATCGAGCGCGCGAAGCTCGATCTCGACGACCGCGTGCAGATCCTCGACAGCTACCGCGCGAGCGCCGCGACCCTGCTGGACGAGCTGGACGCGCTCTATGGCAAGGCGGCGCTTCCCCTCGCGCCGCGGGCGCGCGATGCGCTCGCGCTCGCCCGCGAGCTGTCCCTCGAGCTCGCCACGGGCTACAAGATTGCGATCACGGAGCTCACCGCGAAGCGCCTCGCCTTCGGCGCGAAGAAGCAGCTGCCGCTCCTCGTGCTGCGCGCCATGGAGTACCTCGGCCACGAGCTTGCCGCGAGCTACAAGTCGTACTCCCCGGTGCCGCCCGCCGTGTGGAACGAGATGCACCAACTCTACCTGTTCGCGGAACGCGAGGGCATCGCCTCGGAGAGCGCTGATGGCGAGACCCGCGCGACGGTGATGGACGCGTACTGCGAGGCCCTCCTCCTCGCCCTCACCGATCCCTATCGGCTGGTTCAAGGCGAAGCCGAGCGCGTCACCTCCCAGATCCGCGCATTGCGCGGCCTCGCGACCCTCGGCCAGGCACGGCCCGCGACGGCACCGGGCGGGCACTTCCTTGTTCCGTGCGACACCGACAAGCCGCCCAAGCCGCTGCTCTCGGCGAACGACGAGACCGGCGGCCCCAACTGGCGGCTTCTCGACGCCAACCCGATCGCCGACAAGCTGAAGGCCCGCACCCATGCCCACGCGAGCGGCAACGTCTCGCAAACGCTCAGCCGCTCGGTGACGCCCGAGGCGCTCGCTCTCATGGGCAAGCTGGTCGCGTTCTGGGGGAATCCGCCCAAGCGCGCGAGCCGCCGCGATCCGCGCGAGACGAGTGTCGCGATCT
>JBDTXQ010000304.1:0-3994 GCA_040006115.1 Usitatibacter sp. | reverse complement strand
CGGGTTATGGCCGCACCGGCCCCTATGCCGACAAGGGCGGCTTCGACCTCATCGCGCAGGGCTTCGCCGGCATCATGAGCATCACGGGCGAGCCGGGTGGCCCGCCCGTGAAGAGCGGCACCTCGATCGCCGACATCAACGCCGGCATCCTCGCCGCGCTCGGCATCGTCTCAGCGCTGGTGGCGCGAGCGAGCACGGGGCGCGGACAAGTCGTCGAGACTTCGCTCATGGAAGCCGCCATCCAGCAGACCTACTGGCAGTCGGCGATCTTCTTCGCCACCGGCGAGAACTCGGGGCCCTCGGGCTCGGCGCACATCCTCACCGCCCCCTACCAGGCCTTTCCCACGCAGGACGGGTGGATCAACGTGGGCGGCGCGAACCAGTCGAACTGGGAGCGCATCACGAAGGTGATCGGACGCCCGGAGCTCGCCGCGGACGAGCGCTTCGTCGACAACGCCCGACGCATGAAGAACCTCGCCGCGCTCACCCCGCTCATCGTCGAGCGCCTGAAGGCGCGCCCCTCGGCCGACTGGATCCGCGAGTTCGAGGCGGCGGGGGTGCCGGTGGGACCGGTCAACAGGATCGGCGACATGCTTGCCGACCCGCAGGTGGCGGCGCGCGAGATGGTCGTGGAAGTCGATCACCCGCGGGCCGGGCGCATGAAGGCGCTCGGCACGCCGATCAAGTTCTCGGACACGCCGGGCGCGGTGACGCGCGCGGCACCCCTCCTCGGCGAGCACACGCGCGAGATCCTCGAGAGCCTCGGCTACTCCCGCCCCGAGATCGGCAAGCTCGAGCAGGAGGGGGCCGTCTTTGCCGCGGGATGATTCCATCGGCCGTTCGGAACAATCACCGAATAACCGATGTGATACCGTACGGCGCTTCCATGCCGTCGGCTCTCGTACTCTGCCTCCTCGCGGTTTCCGCGCTCGTCACATCGTTCATCTCCGGGATCCTCGGGATGGCAGGCGGCATGATCCTCATGGGGATCCTGCTCGCCGTGCTGCCCCTGCCGGTGGCGATGATGCTGCACGGGATCACGCAGCTCGCCTCCAACGGCTGGCGCGCGTTCCTGTGGCGCGACAAGGTGGACTGGCGCGTCTTCCGCGGCTACCTCTACGGGGCGCTCATCGCGACGGTGCTCTTCGCCCTGGTGCGGCTCGTGGTGAGCAAGCCCATCGCGCTCATCGTGATGGGCCTCACACCCTTCGTCGCCCTGGCCCTTCCCGAGAAGCTGCACCTCAATGTCGAGCGCCGCGGGCACCCTTTCGCATGCGGGGCGATCTGCTCCGCGCTCTCGCTCACCGCGGGGGTCTCCGGGCCGATCCTCGACGTCTTCTTCGTGCGCTCGGAAATGACGCGCCACGCGGTCGTCGCCACCAAGGCCATGACGCAGAGCCTCTCCCACATCCTGAAGATCCTCTACTTCGGCGCGTTCGTCGCGGTCGAGGGCGGCGCGGTGCACCCGGGGCTCGCGGCGATCATGGTGGCGCTCGCCTTCGCCGGCACCTCGCTCTCACGGCGCGTGCTCGAGCGCATGAACGACGCGTCGTTCCGCTTCTGGACGCGCTCGACGGTCATGACCCTCGGCCTCTTCTACCTCGCGAGCGGCGTGTGGATGCTGGGAAAACCGTGAAATATTCTGCGCTGCCCGATGGAACGCCCCTCGCATGGACTTGTCAGTAGGCCGTGACCCGACGAAGCCGCGCCATTTCACCCCTCGGTCCCTACCTCGCGTGGGGAAATGTGAGCCTCCAGGCCCTGGAGATGCTGGCGGCCTCGGCGCGCGTGATCCACCATCGCACCCATCGCCGCAACTCGCCCGCGCAGCTCTTCACCATGGGCAGCGAAAAGGCGGAAGCCGCCCTCGAAGCCTCCCACGCCATGACGCGCCACTGGCTCGCGATGCAGGAACATGGCGCGCTCGCGATGTGGGCGCAGTGGCCCGGGCTCATGTCGAGCGCGATGCGCCCGTTCCGCGCCCGCGCTCTCAGCAACGCAAGTCGCCTATCACGCCGCTGAACGCGCCCCGGGCGCGCTACCACCGCGAATGAAACACCATATCTCCACCCGAAAGCTGATCCTCATACTCCTCGTGACCTGCGTGGTCACGATCCTGGGCATGAGCCTGTTCAGCAGCCCGGAGAAGCAGGTGAAGCGCAACATCGCGCACGAGTACGGCGTCGATCACCCGCAGTTCCTCCGCGTGATGAGCGTGCTGCTCGGACCCACGCTCGTCGAGGGCAACAAGGTCGAGACGCTCCTGAACGGCGACCAGATCTTCCCGGCGATGCTCGCGGCGATCCGTTCCGCGAAAAAGACCATTTCGTTCGAGACCTATATCTACTGGTCCGGCGAAATCGGCCAGCAGTTCGCCGACGCCCTCGCGGAACGCGCGAAGGCCGGCGTGAAAGTCCACATCCTGGTCGACTGGGCGGGCAGCCAGAAGATGGATGGGAAGATGCTCGAGCAGATTAGGACTTCCGGCGTCGAGATCAAGAAATATCATCCGCCCAAGTGGTACACGCTCGATCGCCTCAACAACCGCACCCACCGCAAGATCCTCGTGGTCGACGGCGCCGTGGGCTTCACCGGCGGGGTCGGGATCGCGGACAACTGGAAAGGCCACGCGCAGGACAAGGACCACTGGCGCGACACCCACTATCGGGTCGAGGGCCCGGTCGTGAGCCAGATGCAGGCGGCCTTCGTCGACAACTGGACGAAGGTGAGCGGCGACGTCCTTCACGGCGAGGAATACTTCCCTCCGCAGAAGCCGGCGGGCACCCACTTCGCGCAGATGTACAAGAGCTCGACGGAGGGCGGCGCCGACAGCACGCACCTCATGTACCTGCTCTCGATCGCGGCGGCCTCGCGCAGCATCGACCTTTCGATGGCCTATTTCGTCCCCGACGATGTCGCGATCACCGCCCTCGAGAGCGCGTTGAGGCGCGGCGTGAAGGTGCGCATCCTCCTGCCCGGCGCCTATATCGACTCGTCGATCGTGCGCAACGCCTCGCGCGCGACGTGGGGCCGGATCCTGAAGTCGGGCGCCGAGATCTCCGAATACCAGCCGACCATGTTCCATTGCAAGATCCTGGTGGTCGACCGCCTCTGGACTTCGGTGGGCTCGACCAATTTCGACAGCCGCTCGTTCAAGCTGAACGACGAGGCCAACCTCAACGTGCACGATCGCGAGTTCGCCGAGCTGCAGGTCGCCAACTTCGAGAACGACCTGAAGAGCGCCAAGCGCATCAATTATGAGGAGTGGGAGACGCGCCCGCTGCGCGAGAAGGCGTGGGAGCACCTCATGGGATTGCTCGGCCCGCAGCTCTAGCGCGAACGTGCGGGAAAGTCGTACCTGACACCATTTTTCATTTGAAGGCGACGGCGGTGGTGTTGGCGCCGCAAAGGAGCACGCCGATTGTCTGGCCGTCGCCCGGCTTCCACGCGCCGGAGGTAAGCGACGCCAGCGCGGCTGCGCCGCCGGGCTCCGCGACGATGCGCAGGGTCTTCCACAGCGCGCGCTGCGCCTCGCGGATCGCCTCGTCGGTAACCAGCACTGTGCGCGCGACGTGGCGCTGCGCGATCGGGAACATCAGCGCGCCAACGCGCTTGGGTGCGAGGGAGTCGGCAGCGACGCCGCCCGCGGGTGCGTCGACCGGCTCTCCGGCCGCCAGCGCGCGCGTGAGCGTGGGAGCCTCCTCGGGCTCCACGCCGATCACCGGCACGCGTCCGGCATACCAGGCGGCGATCCCTCCGATAAGCCCGCCCCCGCCCACCGCCACGAGCAGCGCGTCGAGCCGCGGCGCCTGCTCCTCGAACTCGAGCCCCACCGTCGCCTGGCCCTGCAGCGTCTCGACCTGGTCGTACGCGTGGATCGCCGCGGCCCCCGAGCGCGCGACCCATTCCTCGCTCGCGAGGAGCGCGTCGTTGTAGCGTTCGCCGGCGATCTCGAGGCGCGCGCCGTAGCCGCGGATCTGCTCCATCTTCGCCG
>JBDTXQ010000303.1:0-4022 GCA_040006115.1 Usitatibacter sp. | reverse complement strand
CCAACGGCGAGGGCGGTGTCTCAGGAGAGTCCGATCCCCTCTACGACCAGGCCGTCCAGATCGTCATGCAGAACAAGCGCGCTTCCATCTCCCTCGTGCAGCGGCACCTGCGAATCGGCTACAACCGCGCCGCGCGCCTGATCGAGGATATGGAGAAAGCCGGGCTCGTCACGTCGATGGCCTCCAACGGGAATCGGGAAATCATCCCCCCTTCTCGAGACAAGTAGCGGTGTCGCGCCTCTCCCGGCTCCTAGGAGCGCTCGTAGTCCTTTTGCCGTTTCCGTCCGCGGCCAACGGTCTCGACGATTTCCTCGCCTTCAATGCCGCGACGAGGACCGCCACCGCGCACTTCGAGCAGCAGGTTTTCGACCGCGGCGGCAAGGTGGTCGACCGCGCGTCCGGCACGTTCGCCTTCGCGCGTCCCGGCAAGTTCCGCTGGACCTACGACAAGCCGCACCAGCAGGTGCTGGTGGGCGACGGCGGCAAGCTCTGGATCCACGATCCGGACCTGAACCAGGTCACGGTGAAGCGCATCGACGCCGCCCTCTCGTCGACCCCCGCGGCGCTCCTCGCCGGCAAGGACGACATCACCGCCCTTTTCACGCTGCGCGACGCAGGCACGGCCGACGGCCTCGCCTGGGTCGAGGCGACGCCGAAAGCCGCGGACACCGGCTTCGAGCGCGTGCGCATGGGCTTGAACGGCAAGACCCTCGCCGCCATGGAGCTGCAGGACCAGCTCGGCGGGCGCACGATGCTGCGCTTCTCGGAGCTGAAGGCCAACGCGGTAGTCTCGCCCGATACATTCAGGTTCAACCCACCCAAGGGGGCTGACGTGATCGAGGACGAGCCCGCGAAGCGCTGACCGCCGTTTCAAGGCTGGAAGATATCCTCTACGCGCACCTTGAATAGACGCGCGATCTTGAACGCGAGATCGAGGCTGGGCGAATACTTCTCGGTCTCGATCGCGTTGATCGTCTGACGCGACACGTCGAGCTTCTCGCCGAGCTCGCCCTGCGACCAGCCACGCTCGGCCCGGCGTTCCCGAAGGTCGTTGCGCACGCTAGCGATACCGCCAGCAGGAGACCGCATAGCAGATCACGTAGACGAGCGGGAGGAGCACCCACCAGTCGCGCAGGGGCGGGAACTCCAGGCGTGCGCCGTGGACGATCTGGAAAAGCCCCAGGGACATCAGCACGCAGATGGTGGTGGAGAACGAGAGCGCGAGCGCCTGCAGCTGGATGAGGCGGTGCAGCTCGTCGGCATCCCTCACGGCCCGCTCCACGACCCACACGAACGCGAAAAACGCGAAGAGCGGCATGAGGGAGACCGCGAAGCGCGCGGGCTCGTCCATATTCGTGCGTTCGAGGACGCCGCGGGCGGCCATGTAGACGGCCACCCAAGCAGCGCCTGCGAGGAGCACCCGGCCGGGCGTTCGGGCCTTCATCGCCATGGGGGAATCGCTGGTCATTGGAGCCTCCCTTCCGTGTGTCAAGTAAGCTTGACAGGACGATAGGCTGGCGCGCGGGCCTTGTCAAGCATCCTTTACAGGTGTGCGTCGGCGGGATAATACGGGCATGAACGATTCACGCGACCTCTTCTCCGCCGCTGGCGAAGTGAACGTGCCGCTCGCCGAGCGACTGCGCCCGAAGACAGTCGACGAGATGGTGGGCCAGCAACATCTCCTCGGGCCCGGAAAGCCGATCCGCATCTCGCTGCAGTCGGGTCGGCCCCATTCGATGATCCTTTGGGGACCCCCCGGCGTGGGCAAGACCACGCTCGCGCGCCTGATGGCTCAGGCCTTCAACGCCGAATTCATCTCGATCTCCGCGGTGCTCGCCGGCGTGAAGGAGATCCGCGATGCGGTCGAGCGCGCCAAGCTCACGCGCGACCAATACGCCCGCTCGACCATTATGTTCGTGGACGAGGTGCACCGCTTCAACAAGTCGCAGCAGGACGCTTTCCTGCCGCACGTGGAGTCGGGCCTTCTCACCTTCATCGGCGCGACCACCGAGAACCCCTCGTTCGAGGTGAACGGCGCGCTGCTCTCGCGCGCCCAGGTCTACGTGCTCGAGAGCCTGAAGCCCGAGGACCTCGACCAGCTCATCGAGCGCGGCTTCGAGGCCGAGAAGATCGACGCCACCGACGAGGCGAGGAAGCGCATCGCCGAATTCGCCGACGGCGACGGGCGCCGCGCGCTGAATCTCGCCGAGCAGGTCGCGCAGGCGGCGCGCGTGGAAGGCCGCCGCGGCGCCGACGTCGATTTCGTGAACGCCGTGTCGCAGCGTGCGGGACGGCGCTTCGACAAGGGCGGCGAGAACTACTACGACCAGATCTCGGCATTGCACAAGAGCGTGCGCGGCAGCGACCCCGATGCGTCGCTCTACTGGCTGGTGCGCATGCTCGATGGCGGCGTCGATCCGCGCTATCTCGCGCGCCGGATGATCCGCATGGCGAGCGAGGACATCGGCCTCGCGGACCCACGCGCGCTGGAAGTGGCGATCACCGCCGCGGACGTGTTCGAGCGCCTGGGCACGCCGGAGGGGGAGCTCGCGCTGGCCGAGTGCGTGATCTACCTCGCCGTCGCGGCGAAATCGAACGCGGTGTACGTCGCCTACAACCAGGCCAAGGCCTTCATCGCGGAAGACGGCACGCGCCCGGTGCCGCTGCACATCCGCAACGCGCCGACCCGGCTCATGAAGAACCTGGGCTACGGCAAGGACTACCGCTACGCCCACGACGAGGACGAAGGCTACGCCGCCGGCGAGAGCTACTTTCCCGACGGCATGGAGCGGCCCTCCTGGTACCAGCCCACCGATCGCGGGCTCGAGGCGAAGATCCGCGAGCGGATCCAGCACCTGCGAGCGCTCGACGCGGGCGCTCGAAAGAGAAAAAGCTAAAATGCGCGGATGCTCGACATTCAACTACTCCGCAAGGACCTCCCCGCCGCCGTCGCGGGCCTGAAACGCCGCGGTTTCGATTTCGACGAGGCCGCGTTCCGATCGCTCGAGGACGAGCGCAAGGCCCTCCAATCGCGCACCGAGGAGCTGCAGGGCAAGCGCAATACGCTTTCGAAACAGGTCGGGATGCTGAAGGGTAAGGGGGAGGACGCCTCCGCCGTGCTCGCCGAAGTGGGCGGAATCGGCGAAGGGCTCAAGGCCAACGAGACGGCGCTCGCCGCGCTGCAGGAGAAGCTGAACGCGTTCCTGCGCGTGGTTCCCAACATCCCGCGGCCCGAGGTTCCCGAAGGCAAATCGAGCGACGACAACGTCGAGGTGCGCCGCTGGGGGGCGCCGCGGGCTTTCGATTTTCCTGTGAAGGACCACGTCGACGTGGGC
Source organism: Usitatibacter sp. (assembly GCA_040006115.1). Classification (GTDB taxonomy): domain Bacteria; phylum Pseudomonadota; class Gammaproteobacteria; order Burkholderiales; family Usitatibacteraceae; genus Usitatibacter. The sequence continues at coordinate 687 of JBDTXQ010000303.1, read as the reverse complement.
GTGGGGCTCGGCCTCGACTTCGACACCGGCGCGAAGTTGGCCGGCGCGCGCTTCCCGGTGATGAAGGGCGCCATCGCGCGCCTGCACCGCGCGCTCGCGCAGTTCATGCTCCAGGTGCAGACCGGGGAGCACGGCTACACCGAGGTCTACGTCCCGTACATGGTGAGCGGCGATTGCGCGGACGGCGTGTCGAGCCTCGCCAAGTTCAAGGAAGACCTTTTCAAGATCGAGGGGCGCGACCTCTATCTCATCCCCACCGCCGAATACCCGGTGACGAACTTCGTGCGGGATTGCATCGTCGACGGAAAGGACCTGCCGTTGCTGTACGCCGCCCACACCCCGTGCTTCCGCTCCGAGGCGGGCAGCTACGGCAAGGACACCCGCGGCATGATCCGCAACCACCAGTTCGACAAGGTGGAGCTGGTACAGATCGTGAAGCCCGAGCACTCGGCCGATGCCCACGAGCAGCTCACCGGCCACGCGGAGGCAATCCTGAAGAAGCTCGAGCTTCCCTACCGAGTAATGCTGCTTTGCGCGGGCGACACCGGCTTCGCGAGCGCCAAGACCTATGACCTCGAGGTGTGGCTTCCGGGGCAGAACGCGTATCGCGAGATCTCCTCGTGCTCGAACTACGAGGCGTTCCAGGCGCGGCGCATGCAGGCGCGCTACCGCAACGAGAAGGGCAAG
>JBDTXQ010000302.1:0-4025 GCA_040006115.1 Usitatibacter sp. | reverse complement strand
GGGGGACATCGCGCCGCGCGCAACGGTCCTGTCACGCACCTTTCTCGGAGAAAAGATCGAGTATTCGGTGCGGTCCGGCGACTCGACTTTGCAGATCGTGCGTTACAGCGCGGGTCCCGGGGAAGTCATCCCCGATGGCGCGGCGGTGGCCCTTCGCTGGGCCGAAGATGCCGTGGCAGTGCTGCCGGTGAATGCGGCGTGAGCGCTCGGATATTTCGGATATTTCTGGTGGTCCTGTACTTCCTGCTGGCATTCGGAAACGCGTCGCCCAGCCGTGCCGCGGAGAAGCCTCGCGAGGCGCATGGCATGACCGATACCTTCGCGGAACCTGGTGTCGCGCTCGCCTGGGGGGTCCTCCAGGGCGACAACGAGTCGGCCACCGTCATCGCCTTGCGCATTGTCACGGATGCCGCGATGTATCCGTGGATTGCGGCTTCAGGTAGCGACCCCTTTACGCAGCGACAACAATCGCTGCTGGGCGTCACCGAGAGCGCCGGGGTCGTCGACGTGCGGGTACCGCGCTCGCGCTTCGCCGACTTCCCGCGCACGGAGCTGCGCTTCTACGACACCGCGCCAATGACGCCCGCCGCGACACCGCGGCTCATCGTGTTCTATCTCGGCGTGCCGGACACTACGCCGGAATTTTCGAGTGACGCCAAGCTCGATGCGTACCTGAACGATCGGATTGCGCGCATGAGGGGCTCTGGAGGCAAGTCACCCTGACGCTCACATCGGTGCGACGATGCGGATCGGGGCGCCGTAATCGTCGTAGAAAATTGTCGTCTTCGAATGGCTGGTGAGGCCCAGCACGCGTCCGGTCGCATCGGACTCGACCTTGAGGAGCAGGCCGTTGGCCCCCACCCAGATCTTCACCCATCCTGCGCTCGACGCTATCCCCCCAGCGATCTTCGCCGCCTGGTAGTACCGATAGGCGGTCGCGCGCAGGCTGCCGACGGATTCGGCGCCCACCAGCCGCGCCCCGGTCACCGTGCGCTCGAAGGCTGCGACCGCCTCGGGATCCTTGCGGAATTGCTCGAGCATCTTTCCGGTGTCGAGCGGCAGCCGCGTCCACTTGCCGTCGGACTTCATGTAGTGCGCGCCGCCGATGACGATGTGCTCCATGTTCTGCGTCTTCATCACCATGTGCGCGCTCGACGGGGCTGCGAACTGCATCGTGCTTTCGTGCACCTTGCCGCCGCTTTCGGAGGTCATCCGCGCGCGGAAAGACCTTTGCTCCGCGGCCTTCGCGTAGGCGCTGCGGATCGCCGCGAGCGCGGCCGGATCGTTCGGGCCAACGGTCTCGGTCGGCTGGACCGTGGCACAGGCCGCGACGATCGCCGTAAGGAAGATCAGGGCTGGCAAGCGGACAAGTTGCGGCATGAAGAAATCTCCGTTCCGATGACGGGCTCGCGCCCGGGATTCAAGACGATCAGCTTTTAAGGGCGACTCTCACTTCGTCAAACATCTTCCGCGCGTCGCCGGAAGTCGCCACGCGTGAAGCACCGGATTCCTCTATCCACGAAGGCTTAGTCTGCATTCACTGGAGTCCAGCGCGTTAGGTGGACTTCGGCCACTGCGTCGAATCGTACACTCGATTGGAAAAACATACTCGTTGCTGGAGACTGGAATCCATATACCGCGCCATTACAATGCACGCATGGCGACCTATCAGATCTGGGCGGACATCACGCAGCTTGCGCCGGAGCGCTTCTTCGTGACAGTTTCATCCGTTCCAAAGGAAGAGCGCACGCAGGAGCGCACGGGTGGCGTGAAAACCGCAGAGGCGAAGACCCTCGACGAAGCGCAGGTGCTACGGGATGAGCTCGTGCTGGAGGTCGGCAAGCGGCTGAGGGCGCGTGGGCACGTGATCCTGGACCTGATCGCCGACTCCCCTGACAACTCCAAGCCGTAGCGCTCTCACTAGCGTCAAGTACCGAGCTCGGGGGTGCGAGGGCATTAGTAGCGGAACCCTACGCCTCCTCGGTAGGAATTGACCGACATACCGGCGCTCCTGTGGGGGACAGACCGGCCGTTACCGCTGTGGCAGTGTTTAGTCTCTTCCAATCTGCCGAGCGAAGTTCGCATATGTCCATTCACCAGTTCCAATCGCGAGCCCAGCACATGGCGACGGTGACGTGGCACACATTGATCGATGAAGCCGGCACCGAGCACGACGTCGTGGATGTTGTGAAAGACTTTGTTGCTGGGCTAGATCGCATTGAAATTTTTGACCTTCCCGAAGAGTGCCGGCCGGGGAAGTTTTTCGATGCGAACGACATAACCTCGTACGCCTTCGTGCTCGCGAAGCACGATTGTGGAGATGCACGGGCATCCCAAACGCTGCACAACCTCGCCTTGTTCTTTTCCGAAGCGTCGATTCGGCTGTCGAAAATCCTATCCGACTCGAACGTCTCGCAAGACGATACGCGCCACTCCGCTTAGCGCCCAGGTCACCGCCTGCGAGCGCGGCGCTCCGCCTGCGAGGCATCCGACTCCACGCTCAACCTCGGGCGGCCCGAAGCTCTCACGCCTTCGATTTCGGCCTACGACCGGGCGTTGCCGGCGGGACGAACCCCGACACGCGGCCTTGCCACGCTTCGAACTGGCGCCCCTTCTCGAATTGGATGGTCTTGCACACGATGGCCTCCCGACGTTCGGCCAGGGCCGTGAGGTGCTGCCTCACCGTTGCGAGAGGCACGCGCATCTCGTTGGCGATCTCGAGGTCCAGGCGCTGGCCGTGCTTTTTCAGGCACTGAAGGGTTTCGGTCATTGCGATATGTCCTCGGAAATGACGGCCCGTCCGGGCGGCCGTGGATTGTCGAACGCCGGCGCCGGGCCGGCGTTCTTCTTTTCTGGCGTCCCCACGGGGATTCGAACCCCGGTTATCGCCGTGAAAGGGATGTGAGCCTATCCCTAGCGCCAGTGTTACCGCCGTATGTCTCCCGTATAATCTCCACCATTAACCCAATATAAACCCTCCTTGGTTTCCATCGGTATTGGGTGTTGTTTTGGGTGTCCTACCCACGGCGGTAACCATACGGAGACACGAAACATGGCGCGACCATCGAAGGAATTCGACCTCACCACCAAGACGGCCCGCAAGCGGCTCGATACCAAAAGGAAAAAAGGGGGAAAAGGGTTGGAACGGCGGAAGCCCTATTATCGCACCGTTGGCGCGTCAAAATCGTTGGGCTACATCCGGCGGGAGGACGGCCCTGGTAGCTGGATCGTGCGGGAATGGGAAAACGGCCGATACAAGACTCGCGTCATAGGGCTGGCCGATGACATCGGACGTGCCGATGGGCGTGACGTGCTGACCTTCGAACAGGCGTTGCGCCTTGCCACGTCCCCTGCCCTGCCACCGTCAAGCCGCGCCCGCCTCACCGTTGGCGATGCGCTCGACGTATATCTGAAGGTCCTCGAATCCAAGAGCGCCCACGCGAAAGAGAACAAGCAGCGTGCCGACAAGCACATCGTCCCCACCCTCGGCGGCATCCGCGTGGACCGCCTCACCAAGACGCAGATCGAGGACTGGTTGGGCGGGTTGGTGAAGGCCGAAGACCCGGAGGATCCCGATGCAAGACGGCGCTCGAAGGACACCGCCAACCGGACGTTGACTATCCTCAAAGCCGCGCTCAATGCGGCGTTTAAGGATGACGCCAACGGCATCATCACGGACAAGCCGTGGCGGGTCGTCAAACCGTTCAGGGCTGTCGGGCGTGCCCGTGCGGACAGCTTCGAAGTCAAGCAAGTGCGCTTGTTGATCGCGAAAGCGGCGGAGTTCGACAAGCCTTTCGCCGCCCTCCTCGAGGCCGGATATCTGACCGGCGCGAGATTGGGCGAATTGGCATCGTTGGACGTGCGCGATTTCGACGCGGCGCGTGGCATCCTCGCAATTACAAGGGGCAAGACCGGTGCCCGCGTCGTGTCGCTCTCGACTGAAGGCACCACATTCTTCCGCCGGTTGGCCGACAAGCGCGAACCCACGGACACCTTGTTGCCGCGTGTCGATGGGGAACGTTGGG
>JBDTXQ010000301.1:0-4030 GCA_040006115.1 Usitatibacter sp. | reverse complement strand
GAAAAGCCGATGGCGACCCGCTGGCAGGACGGCATCCGCATGGTGAAGGCCTGCGACGAGGCGCCGGTGCGCCTCTTCGTCGTGAAGCAGAACCGCCGCAACGCGACGCTGCAGCTTCTGAAGCGCGCCATCGAGAAGCGCCGCTTCGGGCGCATCTACATGGTCAACATCAACGTCTTCTGGACCCGGCCGCAGGAGTACTACGACAGCGCCGATTGGCGCGGCACGTGGGAGTTCGACGGCGGCGCCTTCATGAACCAGGCGAGCCACTACGTGGATCTCCTCGACTGGCTGATCGGGCCGATCGAGAGCATCCAGGCCTACACCGGCACGCTCGCCCGCAACATCGAGGTCGAGGACACCGGCGTCATCAGCCTGCGCTGGCGCTCGGGCGCGCTGGGCTCCATGAACGTGACCATGCTCACCTACCCGAAGAACCTCGAAGGTTCGATCACCATCCTCGGGGAAAGGGGCACGGTGCGGATCGGCGGCGTGGCGGTGAACGACATCCAGCTCTGGGAATTCGCCGAACCCGACGAGGACGACGAGAGGGTGAAGGCGGCAAGCTACCAGACCACCTCGGTATACGGCTTCGGGCACCCGCTCTACTACGACAACGTGATCAAGGTGCTGCGTGGCGAGGCCGAGCCTGAGACCGACGGGCGCGAAGGGCTGAAATCCCTCGAGACCCTCATCGCCACGTACATTTCTGCGCGCGACGGCAGGCGAGTTCCCCTGCCCCTCGACATCTGATGGCCGCCTCGATCCATCCCACCGCGATCGTGGACGAAGGCGCGCAGCTGGGCGACGGCACCCGCGTATGGCACTGGGTCCACGTCTGCGCGGGCGCGCGCATCGGCGAGCGCTGCGTGCTCGGGCAGAACGTCTTCGTCGGCAACGACGTGTCGATCGGCAACAACGTGAGGATCCAGAACAACGTCTCCGTCTACGACGCGGTGACCCTCGAGGACGACGTCTTCTGCGGCCCGAGCATGGTCTTCACCAACGTCTACAACCCGCGCAGCCACGTCTCGCGCAAGGCCGACTATCGGCGCACCGTCGTGAAGAAAGGCGCATCGATCGGCGCCAACGCGACCGTCGTGTGCGGCTACACGCTCGGCGAGTACTCCTTCATCGGCGCGGGCGCCGTGGTCACGCACGACGTCCCCGCCCATGCCCTGATGGCGGGGGTGCCGGCGAGGCGCATCGGGTGGATGTGCCGTTGCGGCGAGCGCCTGCCCGCGGGCGCGGGCCCCGTCGAGTGCGCGGCCTGCCATACGAAATATCGAATCGATCCGGAAAAGTGCGAGGCACGATAGGACCATGAACATCGAATTTCACGACCTGAAGACCCAGTACCGCCTGATGAAGCCTCGCGTCGACGCGCGCATCCAGAAGGTGCTCGACCACGGGCAGTACATCATGGGCCCCGAGGTCGCGGAGCTCGAGTCGAAGCTCGCCGCCTACGTCGGCGCGAGGTATTGCGTCGGCGTCGCCGACGGCACCATGGCGATGATGATCGCGATGATGGCGCTCGACATCCGCGCCGGCGACGAGATCATCACCACGCCCTTCACCTTCATTGCCACGGGCGAGATGATCGCGCTCCTCGGCGCGAAGCCGGTGTTCGTCGACATCGATCCCAAGACCTACAACCTGGATCCCGCGCTCGTCGAAGCGGCCGTCACGGCGCGCACCCGCGCGATCCTGCCAGTGAGCCTGTACGGCCAGTGCGCGGACCTCGACGCCATCAACGCGATCGCCGCGCAGCATCGCCTGCCGGTGATCGAGGACGCCGCGCAGAGCTTCGGCGCGACCTACAAGGCGCGCCACTCCTGTGCCCTGTCCACCATCGGGACCACCAGCTTCTTCCCGACCAAGCCGCTCGGCTGCTACGGCGACGGCGGCGCCTGCTTCACGGACGACGACGAGCTCGGCAAGCGCATGCAGCAGATCCGTGTCCACGGCCAGAGCCGGCGCTACTACCACCCGGTCATCGGCGTGAACGGCAGGCTCGACACGCTGCAGGCAGCCGTGCTGCTCGCCAAGCTCGAGACCCTCGACGAGGAGCTCGCCGCCCGTTCGCGCATCGCCGCACGCTACAGCGAGCTGCTCGCAGGCGTGGTGAAGACGCCGCAAATCGAGCCGCACAATCGCAGCGTCTTCGCTCAGTACACGATCGAGGTCGAGGACCGCGGCGAGGTGCAGGCGCGCCTCAAGGCGGCGGGCATCCCCACCGCCGTCCACTATCCCGTGCCGCTCAACCTGCAGCCGGCATTCTCGGGGCTGGGCATGGGCGAAGGAAGCTTTCCCAGGGCGGAAGCCGCGGCGCGGCGCGTCATGAGCCTGCCGATGCATCCGTTCCTGGACCCGGCCACTCAGGATCACATCGTCTCGGAGGTCAGGAATTCGGTCGTAAAGGCCGCCGCCCTGCCGTGAAGCACCGGTGAAGAACTTCGAAACGGCCGAAGGGCTTGGCGAAAGCCCGCCCGTGCGCCGCCGCATCCGGGGAGTTGCCCTCTTCTTCCTGAAGTACGTGGTGGGCATCTCGCTCATCGCCTGGATGGCGCTAACGGGAAAGCTGGACCTCGGCACGGTGGGGACGCTGCCGGCGCCCCTGGTGGCGGAGCTTTTCGCGCTCATCGCCGTGCAGACGGTCCTCGCGGCGATGCGGGCGCGCTACATCCTGAATCACCAGGGGATCAGGACGAGCCTCGGCCAGTGCCTGCTCTTCAACTGCTCCGGCATCCTGTATTCCGCGTTCCTACCGGGGGGCATCACGGGCGACGCGGTGCGCGCGTATCTCTTCATGAAGGCGGTGCCGGACCATCGCCTGCCGATCCTCGGCGCCATGTTCCTCGATCGGGTGCTGGGGATGCTGTCGATGGTGACGCTGGGGTTGGGCGCGGCGATCTACATGGCGATCGCGCTTCCAGTGATCCGGCCTTATCTCCTCGCGTTCACGGCGATCTTCGCGACGCTCCTGGGCGGGCTCGCGTCGATGCACTTCATTGGCGGGCGCCACCGGCACGACGAGGTGGCCCGCGGGCGGCTGCCGCGCTTCTGGGCCGGGGTGAAGCGCGCCGTTGCCGAGCTTCGCATCCACCACTACCCGCTTCCGGTGCTCCTGTCCGCGGTGATGCAGAGCGTCGTGATCCACCTCACCGCGGTCGCGATCATCTACCTGTGCTCGGTGCAATCGCGCGCCGGCCTGGGCTTCATGGAAGTGTTCGTCGCCACCCCGATCGGCCTGCTGGTGAACGCCGTGCCGTTGTCGCCCGGGGGCCTGGGAATCGGCGAGAACGCATTTGAAATACTATATCGCGCCATAGGCGGGCAACACGGAGCCATCTCGTTCCTGCTCGCGCGGGTCGTGCTCTACTCGCCGGCCCTGATCGGCCTCGCCTACATCGCGCAGCGATTGCTGTTCAGGAAGCGCGCGCGTGCCTGACCGCGACAATTTCCACATCCCGAGGGAATGCCCATGATAAGCGGTGCCCGAATCGTGGTGACCGGCGGCGCCGGATTCATCTGCAGCCACATCATCGAAAGGCTGGTGGAGCGCAACAAGATCGTCGTCTACGACAACATGAAGCGCAATGCGCTTCAGTACTCGTCGATCCACGACCATCCAAACCTCGCCATCGTGCAGGGCGATGTGCTCGACGCGGCGAAGCTCGACGAGACGCTGCGCGGCGCCGACGCCTGCATCCACGCCGCCGCCATCGCCGGCATCTACAGCGTGGGCGACAGCATCACCCGCACCATGAAGGTCAACCTCATCGGCGCCTACAACGCGCTCGAATCGTCGGTGAAGCACAAGGTCGGCCGCTTCATGGATTTCTCCACCAGCGAGATCTATGGGCCCTATTCATTCCGCAGCACCGAGTCGGACGTAGCCAAGGTGGGACCGGCGAGCGAGAAGCGCTGGATCTATGCCATCAGCAAGCTTGCCGCCGAGCACTTCGCGCACGCCTCTGGCAGCGACTTCGGCCTCAAGGTGACCACGGTGCGACCCTTCAACGTTTAC
>JBDTXQ010000300.1:0-4043 GCA_040006115.1 Usitatibacter sp. | reverse complement strand
TGATTCCCCTCGGCGTGCGCGGCGTCTACGGGCGCGGCGGCACGTTCGAGCGCGTCATCACCCAGTTCGACAGCCTGGTCACGCGCGCGGGCGCCTCCCTCAAGCCGGAAGTGATGCGCTTCCCGCCGATCTTCAGCCGCGCAAACTACGAGAAGATCGATCACATCAACAATTTCCCCGACCTCATGGGCTCACTCCACACCTTCACCGGCGGCGAGCGCGAGCATCGCGACATGCTCGGGAGATTCGAGCGCAAGGAAGACTGGAGCCGTGACCTCTCGGCGTCCCAGGTGATGATGACGCCGGCGATCTGCTATCCCCTCTATCCGACGGCCACCGGGACCTTGCCGACCGGCGGCCGGCGCGTGGACCTGCAAGGCTTCGCTTTCCGCCACGAGCCTTCCGATGATCCCGCGCGCATGCAGATCTTCCGCATGCACGAGTTCGTGCGCCTCGGCACGCCGGCGCAAGCCCTCGAGCACCGCGACCATTGGCTCGAGAAGGGCCGCGAGGTCTTCGACAGCGTCGGCCTCGGCGTTCAGCCGGTGATCGCCAACGATCCCTTCTTCGGGCGCGGCGGCAAGGTGCAGAAGGCGATCCAGCTCGAGCAGAACCTCAAGTACGAGTTTGTGATCCCGATCTGCTCGGCCGAAAAGCCGACCGCGATCGGATCGTGCAACTACCACCTCGACCATTTCGGCGCCGCGTTCGACATCCGGACTCCGGACGGCCTCACCGCCCACAGCGCGTGCGTGGGCTTCGGCCTCGAGCGCGTCGCCCTCGCGCTGTTCAAGACCCACGGCCTGAGGATCGAGAGCTGGCCCCGGGAAGTGCGTGATGTCCTCGATCTCGACTGACACGCGCGCGAGCCGCGTGGCGCCCCTCGACCCCGCGACCTACCGGCGTCACCCGATCCACGGCGAGGGTCGCACCTGGGCCGAGACCAACTGCTACACGGATCTTCTCGTGGAGATGCTGCACGGCATGGGACACGAGCCGATCGCCATGCTGCCCTTCACGCTCGCCATCGACTTCGAGGGCGACCAGTGGACCTTCTTCAAGCCGCCCCTCGGCGACGTGCTCGAGCTCTATGGCATTGACGTCCAGGAGCTCGCCATCTGGAAACCGCTGGTCGAGCACGTGGTCGAGCAGGTCGCCGCAGGCAACCCGGTGCTCGTGGAGGTCGATTCATGGTACCTGCCCGACACCGCCGGCACCGCGTACCGGCTCGCCCACCAGAAGACCACGGTGGGCGTAAACGAGATCGACGTCGATGCCGGGCGCATGGGCTACTTCCACAATCAGGGCTACTACGCGCTCGAGGGCCGCGACTTCCGCGAGATCTTCCTCCTCGACGGGAGCCCGCACCAGCGCATGCTGGCGCCCTACGTCGAGTTCGCGAAGCGCGTCGCCAATTTCCGGGCGCCCAAGGGTCCCGCCCTCTTGGAGGCGTCGCTCGCGATCCTCAAGCGCCAGCTCGCGCGCGCGCCGCGCTCCAACCCCTTCACGCGCTTCAAGGAGCGCTTCGCCGGGGAGCTCGAGGGGCTCCTCGCCGCCGACATCGCGCTCTTCCACATGTATTCGTTCGCGACGTGGCGCCAGTTCGGCGCGTGCTTCGAGCTAGCCGAGACCTACCTGCGCTGGCTGGGCGACAAGGGCGTGGCCGGGCTCGAGGTGCCGTGCAGCTCGTTCCAGATGATCTCCCAGGGTGCCAAGGCTTTCCAGTTCCAGCTCGCGCGCTCCATGGCGCGCAAGAGGGCGCTCGATCTCGCGCCGCTCGACGCCATGGGCGCGCAGTGGGAGATCGCCATGACGCTCCTCACCAGCCGCTATGGATAGGGCCCTCGCGCTCACCGAGGGCTGGCAGCTCGCGCACACGCCCGCGCAGGCGTGCGCAACGCCCGACGAGCTGATCGGCTTCCCCGCCCGATGGAGCGCCGCGCCCGTGCCCGGCACCGTGGCGGGCGCGCTGCACGAGGACATCGACGAGGAGGGCGACTACGACGCCGACGACTGGTGGTACCGCACCACCTTCGCGCGGCCCGAGGCGGCGGCGGGCTCGCGTCATCGGATGCGCTTCGACGGCCTCGCTACCCTCGCCGAAGTGTGGCTGAACGGAAAGCGCATCGCCACCTCGCGCAACATGTTCGTCGGGCAGCGCGTCGACGTGACCGAGCTCCTGGTCGACGTGAACCAGCTCGCTATCGTGTTCCGGTCGCTCGACCGCGAGCTCGCCGAACGGCGCGTGCGTCCGCGCTGGAAGACGGCGCTGGTCGAAGCGCAGAACCTGCGCTGGTTCCGCACCACGCTGCTGGGGCGCATGCCCGGATGGACGCCGCCCATCGAATGCGTCGGACCCTGGCAACCGGTGGTCCTCGAGTGCTGCGAGCGCGTAGCGTTCGAGACTCTCGACGTGACGCCGCGCGTCGAGGGCGGCGTGGCGCGCCTGAAGATCCGCGCCGAAGTGGCATCGCTGCATGGCGCGATCGACGCGGCGCGCGTGCGCGTGGGCGACGCGGCCTTCGACCTGGATTGCCTGCCCGGCGTGGTCAAGGGCGACGTCACCGTCACCGGCGCGCCGCTCTGGTATCCGCACACCCACGGCGCGCCTGCGCTCCTCGCCTGCCGGCTCGAGCTCCGCGTCGCGGACGAGTGGCTCGCCGTCGACTGCGGGAACGTGGGTTTCAAGGAGATCGCGCTCGACACCGCGGCAGGTGCGGTGCGCTTCGTGGTGAACGGGCTGCCCGCATTCATGCGCGGCGCCTGCTGGACCCCCGTCGACTTCCTCACCCTGCGCGGCGACGAGGCGAAGCTACGGCAGGCGCTCACGCTCGCGCGCGACGCGGGCGTGAACATGCTGCGCGTGGGCGGCACGATGGTCTATGAGAGCGACGCGTTCTACAGCCTGTGCGACGAGCTCGGCATCCTCGTGTGGCAGGACTTCATGTTCGCCAACATGGACTATCCCGTCGCCGACGCCGATTTCCGCGAGGAGATCGAGCGCGAGGCGACTTACCAGCTCGGACGCCTCGCCAGGCACGCGTGCCTCGCGGCCTATTGCGGCGGCAGCGAGGTCGCCCAACAGGCGGCGATGATGGGGCTTTCGCGCGAGCTCTGGTCAAACGAATTCTTCTCGGGGCGCCTCGCTCAGCTCTGCGCGAACTTGCACCCCGCGATCCCGTACTTTCCGTCGACGCCGTTCGGAGGCGCGCTGCCGATGCACGTGGCCACTGGCATCTCGCACTATTACGGCGTGGGCGCCTATCGCCGGCCGCTCATGGACGTGAAGGTCGCGAAGGTGAAGTTCGCCTCCGAATGCCTCGGCTTCTCGAACGTGCCGGTCCCGGAAACCATGGCGCTCATCCTCGACGGCGCCACGCCCCCGCCCCACCATCCGCGCTGGAAGGCGCGCGTGCCGCGCGACAACGGCTCCGGCTACGACTTCGAGGACGTGCGCGACCATTATCTGAAGGAGCTTTTCGGCAAGGACCCGATCGCGCTGCGCAACCAGGACCTCGAGCGCTACTACGCGGTGTCGCGCGTGGTCACGGGCGAAGTCATGGGTCGCGTCTTCTCCGAGTGGCGCGCGCCCGCGAGCGCCTGCGGCGGCGCGCTCGTCTGGTTCTATCGCGACCTGCTGCCCGGCGCGGGCTGGGGCATCACCGACAGCGAGGGCCGCCCCAAGGCCGCGTACTGGTACCTGAAGCGCGCGTGGGCACCGCGAACCATCCGCCTCACCGATGAAGGCCTCGATGGTCTTGCGATCCACGTGATCAACGAGAGCGACGCGCCGCTCGAAGCTATGGTGGAGCTCGAGATGTTCCAGTCGGGGCGCATCCCCACCGCCGCCGCGCAAGCCACGGTGCGAGTGCCGGCGCGTGGTGCCGTGACGCTACAGGGCGACGCGCTGCTCGGCTACTTTTCCGATGCCACCAACGCGTATCGCTTTGGCCCGCCCAAGCACGACGTGATCGCCGTGCGATTGAAGGAAGCCGCCACCGGTATCGTCATCGCCGAGGACTTCCACTTTCCTGCGGGCATGG
>JBDTXQ010000299.1:0-4063 GCA_040006115.1 Usitatibacter sp. | reverse complement strand
AGTACGGGAACTTCATCAAGTCCAATGGCGGGTACAACAACGCGTACACGTCCACGGACCACACCAACTACCAGCTCGAGGTGCCTCACGCCGCGTTCGCCGGCGCGCTCGACCGCTTCTCGCAGTTCTTCATCGCCCCGAAGTTCAATCCCGACTTCACCGGGCGCGAGGTGAACGCGGTCCATAACGAGGCGATGCGGCACGTGCAGAACGACTTCCGCCGGCAGCTCGGCGTCGCGCGCGAGCTCTACGATCCCTCGAGCGGCGAGAGCAAGTTCTCCACCGGCAACAAGGACACGCTCGCCAACGCCACGCCCGCGGCGGTGCGCGCCTTCTACGAGGCGCACTACAGCGCGGACCACATGGCGCTCGCGCTTGCCGGCCGCGCGTCGCTGGACGAGCTGGAGAAGCTCGCGCGCGCGGATTTCTCCGCGGTGCCGAAGCGCTCCATTCCCGCGGTGACGCGCGAGGCGAAGTTCCTGCCGAAGAAGAGCGTGCTGCGCATGGCGTTCGTGGAGCCCGTCAAGGAAGTGCGCCAGCTCGCGCTCGAATTCGCGATCCCGCCGACGCGCCCCGATTTTTCGTCGAAGCCGGATCCGCTCCTCGAAGGCCTCATCAGCTACCCGGGGCCGGGTGGGCTCGTGGACATGCTCAAGAAGGAAGGCCTCGTCAACAAGCTGGGCGCCTTCACCTGGGAGCGCACCGGCGATTACGGCTCGCTCTTCATCCAGGCGGATCTCACGCCGGCGGGGCAGGAGAAATACCCGGCCGTGATGGCCGCGATCTTCGGCTATCTCGACTACCTGCGCGGTGCGCCCTTCCCGGCGGCGTTCTACCAGGACCGCGCGCGCATCGCCGCGCTGAACGAGACCTACACCGATCGCGGCGAGGGCGCGGCGCTCGCGACGAAGCTCGCCAACCAGGCGCTCTTCTATCCGCTCGAGGTCGCCGAGCGCGCGACCGACGTGTGGGGCAAGCCCGACGAGGCCGCCTATCGGCGCCTCCTCGGCGCGCTCACGCCGGACAACATGCTGGCGACGCTCATCGCGAAGGGCGTGCCCACCGACAGGAAGGAGCGCATCTACGGAACGGCGTATTCGTACCGCGAGGATTCGGGCGCGGCGTACGCGGCGCTCGCGCGGCCCGCGAAGGTCGCCTCGTTCCAGCTTCCAGGCGTGAACCGCTTCATGCCCGCCGCCGCCCCGCTCCTCCCGGAGCGCCCCCTCGCATTGATCACCGAGCCCGGCGTGCAGCTCTATTACGCCGAGGACACCGAGTTCCAGCGGCCCTCGACCACGCTCATCTTCCGCTTCGTCCCGGTGCGCGAAATCGCCACCGCCGATTCCGGCGCGCTGCTGCGGCTCTACGCCGCGGCGCTCGACGATTTCCTCGAGCCCGCGATCGGCGACGCGCGCCTCGCCGGTGTCGAGGTCGCTACCGCCCTTTCGCTCGAAGGCATGAAGCTCACGGTGTCGGGCTTCGGCGATTCGCCGGCGCGCTTTGCGGCCTATGTCGCGTCGCAGCTGCGCACGTTCTCGCTCACGCCTCAGCGCTTCGAGGCGGTGAAGGAAACGGTGATGAGGAGCCTGAAGAGCTACGACCAGGTGGAGGCCTACCTCCTCGCGCGCGAGCGCCGCGACGCGATGGCGCGCGAGTTCTACTTCCTCCCGCCCCAGCTCGTGAGGCGCGTCGCCGCGGCGACCTGGCCCGAAGTGCAGGCCTTCGCGCGCCGTTATTTCGCGCGCGGCAAGGTCGAGGCGCTGGTGCACGGCCATCTTTCGCCGGAAAACGCGGTGGCCGTCACGCGGGATGTCGTCGCGCGGATCGGCGCGGCGCCGGCCCCCGCGAGCGCGCTGCTGAGGAGGCGCCATCTGGAGATCGCCCGGATGGAGAACGTCGTCGACGCGGGCGAGATCGCGGGCGTGAATTCCGCGTTCATCGCCGACTACTTGCTGCCCGACGACTCGCCCGCGACGCGCGCGACCGCGATCGTGGCCGCCAACTTCTTCGGCGAGCCTTTCTCGGCGGAGCTGCGCACGCGCCAGCAGCTGGGCTACATCGTCGGCTCCAATGCCTCGGCCTCGGTGCGCCAACGCTACTTTACGTTCGTGGTCCAGTCGAGCGCCTATCCGCCCGACGAGGTGCGCACGCGCGCCGAGAACATGATCGCGACCCTTCCCGCCGCGCTGGCCGCCACCACCGACGCGCAATGGAAGACGCTCGTGGCGGGCGCGCGTTCGACGCTCGAGGAGAAGACCAAGAGCATCCATGAGAAGGCCGAGCTCTTCTTCGCCGAGGCCTACGACTTCGACGCCGACTGGTCGCGGCGCCAGGACGCGTTGGCCGCGCTCGCCACGCTCACGCGCGAGAACGCCGTGGCCCTCCTCGCCGCGGCGCTCGAGCCCCAGACTTCGCGGCGCCGAACCGTCATGCTGTATACGAAGGGGAAGCCCCCGGCCACGGAAGTGAAGCCGACGTTCGCCGAGCGGGACGCGTGGAAGGCGACCCGGCGCTTCCAATGAGCTGAAAAGAAAAACGGGCCTCGCGGCCCATTTTTCCAGACATGCCCGTCAGGTCAAGTCGCCTGCGAAGTGCGCATGCGCGGTGCGGCGCGGGCAGGGCTTTCGCTGCGTACGTCGACATGGCGCGGCAGCTCGATTCGGAAGACGCAACCAACGCCCGGCACGTCGCGAACCGAGAGCGTCCCGGCGCTCGCCTCGACGGCGCGTCTCGCGATGGACAGGCCCAGCCCCAGGCCGCTGCGGTCGGAGTCGTGCTGCTTGAACGCGTGGAACATCGCCTCGGCCTTGCCCTTGGGAAGGCCACCGCACTGGTCCTCCACGTCGATCATCACGCGCTGGTCGGTGCTCGACACCTTGAGCGTTACGTGGCTGTGCGCGCGCGTGAACTTGAAGGCGTTCTGCAACAGGTTCGAGACGGCGGAGTAAAGCATCGGCCGGTCAGCCATGACCGCAAGGCCCGCTGCGACCGGCTGGACCGTAAGCCCGCACCCCCGGGTCTTCGCCTCGAGGCTCGCGGCCACCTGGACCTCGGCGATGAAACGGTCGAGGGCCACGTAGTCGAGCGGCGCGGGCAGGCCCGCGGCGAGGCGCACGTCGGCGAGCGCGCGGTCGATGAGGTCGCGCAGTCCCACGAGGCTGCGGTCGAGCACCGCGGAGGTGGACCCGTTCAGTGCGACGTTGCCCGTCTTGATGGCGGCGAATGAAAGCATCGCGGTGTTGAGCGAGTTGCGCAGCTCGTGGGCCAGGAACCCCAGCCGCTCGCTCATCGCGCGGGTGCTGATCTCGGCGATCAGGCGGTCGCGCTGGAAGCCGAACTCCGTCACCGCGTCGGCGATCGCGTCGTCGAGGCAACGGTTGAGGGAGTGGAACTCTTCGGGGGAAACCGTGGTGCCGCGCTCGATGGCGAGCTCGGTGATCGCCTGGCAAAGGTCGCCGTAGTCGTGCACCACTTGATCCACCGCGTACCCGTCGCGCAGCAGCTCGTGCCCGTGCATCGCCGCGCCGGTTGCGAGCTCGGAGGGAATGTGGCGCGGGCTCTCGCACGCGTCTGGCGCTTGCGTCGCGCGTGCGCCGCCTTCCAGGCGAAGGGTGTCGATCAGCTGGCCGAGGAAGAGCGGAATCCCATGCAACATCTCCGTCGTCCCGATGCCAGGCGCGGGCCTGCGCGCGCCCTTCGCGCGGCAGCGCTCGACCAGCTCGGTTCGATTCGCTTCCAGGAATTCGTGCAGCATCGTCTCGTCCCCCGTCCCCTCCCGCCAAACCCATGCATGGCAGATGAACAGCTTACGGCGATTAAGGCCGCCATTCCGTGCGCTAGCGCACGTAGCGCGTGGCTGGCAATCGGTCGTGTAAATCGAAAAACGGGCCTCGCGGCCCGCTTTTCTCGAGGGGCGTCAGCCCGGTCTCATGCGATGTCGAAACGGTCGAGGTTCATCACCTTTGTCCACGCGGCCACGAAATCCCCGACAAACTTCTTCTGGGCATTGGCAGTCGCATAAACCTCGGCGATCGCGCGCAACTGCGCATTGGAGCCGAAGATC
>JBDTXQ010000298.1:0-4100 GCA_040006115.1 Usitatibacter sp. | reverse complement strand
TCACCGTGATGCGCACGATCTCGGAGCCGGCGCGCGCGAGCGCGGCGACCTGGTTCGCGGTGGCGCTCGCGTCCTCGGTGTCGGTGTTGGTCATCGACTGCACGAGGATCGGGGCGTTGCCTCCGATGATCTTGTCGGCGACCTTGACGGGTCGCGAAGCACGGCGCGTGTTCATTGGGATTACTCGACGGTGAAGCGGGCGACCGCGACCTTGGTGTGGGGCTCGAGGTCGAACTCGTGGTCGTTGTAGAAGAGCTGGACTTCGGGGGCGTTGCCGACGATCACGTTGAACGGCGGGCGCCCCGCGACCTCGGCCTCGCTGCCGGCCGGATTCAGGCGCGCCAGGAGCACCTGGCCCCTGGCGTCGCGGATCTCCACCCAGGAAGTGCCCTTGAAGCGGAACTTGAGGACCTTGCCGTCGGCGCCGGCCTTGAGCACTTCGGCCTTCGGCGGCTCGAGGCGCAAGGCCCCGCGCTTCGGCGCCTCGACCTTCGCCGGCTCCGGCGCGGGCGGCGTGGGCGCCTGGGTGACTGCGTCGGCCGAGGGCGGCGTGGTGATCGCGGGAACCGGCTTCTCGGTCGCCTTGGGCGCGGCGCCAACGCCGGTCTGCGCGGGGCGCACGTAGAACACCCAGTACATCGCGGCGAAGCCAAGCGCGAGCGCGACGAACGCGAGCGCGCTCGCCTTCACGTAGGGATTCTGCAGCCGGTCGCCGATGGGGTCGAAGCGGATGTTCTGCGTCGGCACCACGATGCCGGGCTTCTTGTCGCGCGGCGCTCCCTCGGGAAGCAGGCCCAGCACGCCCTCCGGCGAGACGCCGAGGACCTTCGCGTAGTTGCGCACGAAGCCGCGCAGGAACGTGCCTTTCGGAAGGCGCTGGTAGTCGCCGGTCTCGAGCGCCTCGATCTGCCAGGCGCTCATGTGCAGGCGCTGCGCCGCGTCGGAGCGCGACAGGCCCTGGCGCTCGCGCTCGGCGGCGAGCGTCTGCCCGAGGCTGCGGGAGGCGGCTTTGTCGGCGCTTTCGTCGACGGATTCCACGGCAGACCTACGGGCGCCTCTCGAGCAGCTCCTGCGCCTGCGGGGCATCGGGGAAGCGCCTGCGCAGCTGCTGCAGGAAGCTTTGCTCGGCCCCGGCGTCCTGGTTGGCGCGCGCAAGCTTCACGCCGAGGACGAGCGCCTCGAGGTTTGGCGCCGGCGTGAGGCTCATGTAGCGCAGCAGGTAGATCTCGGAATCCTTGTTGTTGCCGCGCTCGTAGGTGATCGCCGCGAGGTTGTAGAGCGCGCCGATCAGGTCGGGGCGGATCAGCACCGCGCGGCGCAGGTATTGCTCGGCGCGCTCGTTGTTGCCCGCGCGGCGCATGCACAGGCCCGCCGACAGGAACGCCTTCTCGGGCGTGGGATAGAGCGTGTCGGCGCTCGCGCGCAGCATCATCTCCATGCCGCGCTCGGTGTCGTTGCGCAGGCACAGGAACCAGCCGAAGTTGTTGAGCACCTCGGCGTTGTTGGGCGAGAGCTGCAGCGCCCGGTTGAATGCCTCGCGCGCCGGGCCGTCCTCGCGCAACTCCATGAAGACCAGGCCCTGCATGTTGTGCGCGGGGTAGTAGCTCGAGTCGTCCTTGATGGCGAGCCGCGTCTCGGCGAGCGCCACCGCGAAGTTGCCGCGCGCGTAGTACTCGCCCGCGAGGCCGGTGTGCACCTCGGCCTTGCGGCGGGCGTCGGCGCCGCCGGAGTCGGTGACGGGCTTCGATTCGGTGGTGCTCTGCGAGGCGCAGGCGGCGACCAGCAGGGCGAGGAGAGCGACGGCGATGCGCATCAGTGGCCCGGATGTGAGTGGATACGGACGAACTTCTTCTTCATGCGGTTCACTACCTGGCCGGCGAGCTGGCCGCATGCGGCGTCGATGTCGTCGCCGCGCGTCCTGCGCACCGTGGCGATGAAGCCCGCGTCGAGCAGGACCTGCTGGAAGCGCCGGATGCGCGCGGGGTCCGAGCGCTTGAAGCCGGAATCGGGGAAGCCGTTGAAGGGGATCAGGTTCACCTTGCTCGGCACCTTCTTCAGCAGGCGCACGAGCTCCTTCGCATGGTCGGGCGCGTCGTTCACGCCCTCTAGCATCACGTACTCGAAGGTGATGAAGTCGCGCGGCGACACCTCGAGGTAGGCGCGGCACGCGTCGAGCAGATCGGCGATCGGGTACGCGTCGTTGATCGGCATGATGCGGCTCCTCAGCTCGTCGTTCGGCGCGTGCAGGCTCACGGCGAGCGCGACCGGCAGCGCCTCGGCGAGCTTGCGGATCTGCGGAACCACCCCCGACGTGGAAAGCGTCACGCGGCGGCGCGACAGCCCGTACGCGAAGTCGTCGAGCATGATCTTCATCGCGTCGACCACGGGCACGAAATTGTTGAGCGGCTCGCCCATCCCCATCATCACGACGTTGCTCACCGGGCGCGGCGAGCGGCTCTCGCCATCGGCTTCTTCCGCGGGCCGGGGCTCCTCGCGGCGCGACTCACGCGGGGCGAGGCGCGACGCGAGGCCGTCCCGCTCCATGTCCTCGAGGCGATTGTTGGCCATCCACACCTGGCCGATGATCTCGGCGACCGAGAGGTCGCGGTTGAATCCCTGGCGCCCCGTCGAGCAGAACTTGCAGTCGAGGGCGCAACCCACCTGCGAGGACACGCACAGCGTGCCGCGATTGTCTTCGGGGATGTAGACCGTCTCGATGCCGTTGCCCACGCCCACGTCGAAGAGCCACTTCACCGTGCCGTCCTCGGATCGGTGCTCGGAGAGGATCGCGGGCGCCTTCACCTGCGCGATCGCCTTCAGCTTCTCGCGCAACGACTTCGCGAGGTCGGTCATGGCGTCGAAGTCGGCGACGCCGCGCTGGTGGATCCACTGGAACACCTGGCGCGCGCGGAATGGCTTCTCGCCCTGGGCCGCGAACCACTCGGTCATCGCGGGCAGGGTGAATTCGAGCAGGTTGGTCTTTTCCATCTCGCGCGCTCGCGGCCCGCGCCTAGCGGCTGTAGACCTGGCTCGACGCGAAGAAGTAGCCGATCTCGACCTGCGCCGTGTCGACGGCATCGGAGCCGTGCACCGCATTGGCGTCGATCGACTGCGCGAAATCCTTGCGGATGGTGCCGGCGGCGGCCTTCTTCGGGTCCGTGGCGCCCATCAGGTCGCGGTTCATGAGGACCGCGTTGTCGCCTTCGAGGACCTGGATCATCACCGGCCCGGAGATCATGAACTTCACGAGATCGTCAAAAAACGGGCGCCCCCGGTGGACCGCATAGAAGCCCTCGGCGTCATTGCGGGAAAGGTGGGCCATCTTCGCCGCGATGACCTTGAGTCCGGCCTTCTCGAATCGGGAGTAGATCTCGCCGATCACGTTCTTGGCCACGGCATCCGGTTTGATGATCGAAAGGGTGCGCTCCACCGCCATGAAAATCTCCGCTAAATTGATGAAAAGTTTAGCTTTTCATTCTAACACAGCGCGGCCTCTCCCGTCACCAGCCAGCACGGCGAAAACCCCTCCTCGCGGGCCTCGCAGGCGAATTGCGTGGCGATCCCGACCCCCGGCACCCAGACCAGGTCCCGGTCGCGGAACAGGAGTGGCAATTTTTCCCGCTGCCAGGCGGGCACGGCGTGCTCCTGGAGGAGGTTCTTGAGGGTGCGCGTCGGGCGCTTCGCGTCGATGCGGATCTTCTCGCCCCCGCAGCGCCGCGCGAAGCTCCAATCGCCGCCTTGCAGCCGCGCCGCCGCGATGCCCGCGCCGCGCGCGCGCGCGAAGCGCACCCGGCCGCGCCCGGCCCCCAGGTCGACCTCGTCTTCGCCGTGCCACGGCACGCGCCACTCGCCCGCGAGCGGCCCGCCGCGCTCGATGTGGACGCGATCGCGGAAGCGAACCAGCGCCACGTCGCCATGCTCGATGCGCACCTGCGCGTCGACGCGCGCGCCGTAGAGTTGCTTCGCCATCTCGGCGAGGCGCGCCTCGCTCGGCATCGCGAGTTCGTTCAGCGCGAGCCAGGCGCGCAGCGCGTTGGCGCGGCGCGCCGGCGCGAGCGACGGCATGATCGAAAGCGCCTCGCCGCGCGCAGCGCCGTCGT
>JBDTXQ010000297.1:0-4110 GCA_040006115.1 Usitatibacter sp. | reverse complement strand
GAGGCGTGTCGAAGTAGAGCGCGAAGAGCCGGGTGCGGTGGGGCGCGGCGCCGGCGAGCGCGGCGAGCTTGCGGAACGCCGTGTGCGCTTCGGGGGGCAGCTCGAGCTTGAGCTCGACTTCGGCCATTGCTCGCGGCCTCAGAGCTCGGTGCGCGCGCGCCAGAGCTCGGGGAAGAGCACCACCTCGACCATGCGCCGCAGGTAGTTCACGCCCGAAGTGCCCCCGGTGCCGCGCTTGAAGCCGATCACCCGCTCCACGGTGGTCGCGTGGCGAAAGCGCCACTGGCGGAAGGCGTCCTCGAGGTCCACCAGCTTCTCGGCGAGCTCGTAGAGCTCCCAGTGCCCCGCGGTGTCGCGATAGACCTGCACCCACGCCGCGCACACGGATTCGTTGAATGCATGCAAGGTTCGCCAGTCGCGCTCGACACACCCGGGATCGATGGTGAATCCGCGCCGCGCGAGGAGCCGTATGGCTTCATCGTAGAGGGACGGTTCGCTGATGAGCGTTTCCAGTCGGGCGAAGACCGCGGCGCGGTGGCGATGGGGCTCCATCTTCACCGCGTCCTTGTTGCCGAGGAGGAACTCGATGGTGCGGTACTGGAAGGACTGGAATCCGGACGATGCGCCGAGGTCGCCGCGAAACGAGGAGTACTCCGTGGGAGTCAGCGTCGAAAGGACATCCCAGGACTGGACCAGCTGGGCCATGATGCGCGAGACGCGCGCCAGCATCTTGAACGCGGGTTGCAGCTCGTCCGCGCGAACCTGCTCCCGGGCGGCGGCGATCTCGTGGATCATGAGCTTCATCCAGAGCTCGGAAGCCTGGTGCTGCACGATGAAGAGCATCTCGTTGTGGTCGCGCGAGCGCGGCTGCTGGGCGCCCAGCACCTGGTCGAGGCGCAGGTAGTCGGCGTAGCTCATCGCGCCCGAAAAATCGAGGCGCGCTCCGTCGACGTGGGGAGGTGTCTTCTCGTTCGCCATGGGAAGGAACCTAGTCTAGCCGCAATTGGTAAGATGCTCGAAGGAAACGAACCGCCATGCACGCCACGCTGACCCTCCTCGCCGACACCGACTTTCCGCCGCTTTCCCGCCGCCGCGTGGAGACGCTCCAGGTGAACGTCGGCTACGTGTGCAACCAGTCTTGCCTGCACTGCCACGTGAATGCCGGGCCCACCCGCACCGAGGCGATGTCGCGCGAGACCGCCGAACAGGTTCTCGCCTACCTCGAGGCGAGCGGCGCCACGACGCTCGACATCACCGGGGGCGCGCCCGAGCTGAACCCCCACTTCCGCCGCCTGGTCGAAGGCGCGCGGGCCCTTGGCGCGCGAGTGATCGACCGCTGCAACCTCACCGTCCTTTTCCAGCCCGGCCAGGAGGATCTCGCGCAGTTCCTCGCCCGGGAACGCGTCGACATCATCGCGTCGCTTCCGTGCTACACGGCGGAGCTCGTCGACAAGCAGCGCGGGGCGGGCATCTACGAGACCAGCATCGCCGCCATCCGCAAGCTGAACGCGCTGGGCTACGGCGGCGAAGGCGGCCTCACGCTCGACCTCGTCTACAACCCCCAGGGCCCGAGCCTGCCGCCATCGCAGCAGAAGCTCGAGGCCGACTACAAGAGGATCCTGGGGGAAAAATTCGGCATCGTGTTCAACCAGCTCTACACGCTCGCCAACATGCCGATCCAGCGCTTCGGCTCGACGCTGGTCACCAAGGGCCAGTTCGGCGACTACATGAAGCTCCTGCGCTCCGCGCACAGCGACGCGAACCTTGAATCCGTGATGTGCCGCACCCTCGTGTCGGTCGACTACCTCGGCTACCTCTACGACTGCGACTTCAACCAGATGCTGGGGCTTCCCCTGAGGATCGCGGGAAGGCCGCGCACCCACCTGAAGGACGCGATCGGGCGCGATCTCGAGGGCGGTGCGATCGTCGTGCGCGACCACTGCTACGGCTGTACCGCCGGGCAGGGTTCGAGCTGCGGGGGTGCGCTCGCGTGAACGAAGCGCTGGGCGCGCGGCTCGAGCTCGAACAGAGGCCGGGGCGCACCTGCCCGACGTCGTACCGCTATTCGCCGAGCGTCTTCGCGCGCGATCCCGAGATCGTCGCCGAAACCATCTACGTGATCGGCGGTTTGTACGGCAACTGCGAAGCGCTCGAGGCCGTGCGCTCGCTCGCCGCGTGCGAGCCGGGGCCGGTGATCCTCGTCTTCAACGGCGACTTCCACTGGTTCGACGTGGCCGCCGCCGATTTCGCACGCGTGACGCGCGACGCGCTGGAAAACTGGGCGATCCGCGGCAATGTCGAGACCGAGGTCGCCGCGGAGGAATACGGCGCCGGCTGCGGTTGCGCGTATCCGCTCGACGTGAGCGACGCCGTGGTGTCGCGCTCCAACGAGATCCTCGAGCGGCTGCGGGACACCGCGCGCGCGTTCCCTCACCTGCGCGCGCGCCTCGCTCACCTGCCGATGAATCTCGTGGCGCGCGTGGGCAAGGCGCGCATCGGCATCGTGCACGGCGACGCGGCATCGCTCGCCGGCTGGGGCTTCGCGCAGGATCGCCTCGACGACTTATCCCACCGGCGCTGGATCGAGTCGGCGTTCCGCGCCGGCGACGTCGACGTGTTCGCGAGCACCCACACGTGCCTCGCCGCCTTGCGCGAGTTTGACTTCGGGGACGCGCGCGGCGTGGTCGCCAATAACGGCGCTGCAGGCATGCCCAACTTCCTCGGTCGCAACACGGGGCTCATCACGCGCATCGGGGTCGCGCCCTTCGCGGGTCCGGAGAAGGTCTACGGGATCGAGGCGCGCGGCACGCACGTCGAGGCGATTGAGCTCGCCTACGACCACGCGCGCTGGGTCGAGCGCTTCCTCGCGAGCTGGCCCGCGGGCTCGCCGGCGCACGAATCCTACTTCCGCCGCATCGTCGACGGGCCGCGCTTCATGCTCGACCAAGCCGCGCCGCGCGCGGCCTGAGCCTTCGATGGCTCGGCGCACGGCCAAGCCCCGGCGCGTGAACCTGGCGCTCCAGGGCGGCGGCTCCCATGGCGCCTACGCGTGGGGGGTGCTCGACAGCTTCCTCGAGAACGCGGAGCTCGAGATCGAGGGCATCTCCGGGACCAGCGCGGGTTCGGTGAACGCGGTGGTGTACGCCTACGGCAACATGCTGGGCGGCGCGAAAGGCGCGCGCGAGCTCCTCGAGACCTTCTGGAAGCGGCTCTCACAAACCGGCTCGGGCTTCGCCAACCCGTACGCGTTCCAGCTCTTCAAGATGGTGACCGGATCGGTCTCGCCCTACCAGTGGAACCCGTTCAACTGGAATCCGTTCCGTGACGCGCTGGTGCAGACCGTGGACTTCGAGCGGCTGCGCCGCTGCAAGACCACCAAGCTCTTCCTCGCCGCGACCAACGTCGAGACCGGCAGGGCACGCATCTTCACCACGCCCGAAGTGAGCGCCGATGTGGTGATGGCCTCGTCCTGCCTGCCGTGGCTGTTCCAGGCGGTCGAGATCGAGGGCAGCCACTACTGGGACGGCGGCTACCTCGGCAATCCGGTGCTCTACCCGCTTTTCTACGAGACCGAGTCGCGCGACGTGATCATCATCCACATCAACCCGATCGAGCGCCCCGGGGTGCCGCGCCAGGCGCACGAGATCGAGAACCGGCTGGACGAGATCAGCTTCAACTCTTCCCTCATCAAGGAGCTGCGCGCCATCGCCTTCGTGCAGAAGCTGGTGGCCGAGGGCTGGCTCAAGCCCGACTTCCGCGGAAAGCTGAAGAATGTCCTCATGCACTCGGTGCGCGCCGACAAGGTGCTCCTTGACCTGTCGGTGGAGAGCAAGTTCTCGCTCGACTGGAAATTCCTGCAGGACCTCTTCGACCGCGGCCGCACCACCGGACGCCACTGGCTCGCCGAGAACGGCCGCCATATCGGCAAGCGCTCCAGCGTGGACCTGCGCGCGCAGTTCCTCTGAGCGCGCTGTAAGGTAGCGCGAAGGATTCCGACTTCTGGGTTAGCCTCGCATCCGGCACCGCCCCAACCGCGTAACAGGAAGACCGCCATGAACAAAGGCAAGCTCGCCGTCCTCGTCGTGATCGTCGCCCTGGTGGTGGCCTTCT
>JBDTXQ010000296.1:0-4115 GCA_040006115.1 Usitatibacter sp. | reverse complement strand
TGTTGGTCGTGCGCGGATAGACGTAGTCGGTGCCGAGCAGCACGAAGCGCTTGGCGCCGCCGCCGTCCTTGCTCATCAGGTACTCGACCGCCGGGATCGCCTGCTGGTTGGGCGCGGCCCCCGTGTAGAAGACGTTCTTCGAGAGCTCTTCGCCCTCGTATTGCACCGGGTAGAAGAGCAGGCTGTTCAGCTCCTCGAAGACCGGCAGCACGCTCTTCCGCGACACCGAGGTCCAGCAGCCGAACACGACCGCGACCTTGTCCTGGGTGACGAGCTGGCGCGCCTTCTCGGCGAAGAGCGGCCAGTTGGAGGCCGGGTCGACCACCACGGCTTCGATCTTGTAGCCCATCACGCCGCCCTTGGCGTTGATCTCGTCGATCGCCATGAGGGCCACGTCCTTGAGGACGGTCTCGCTGATCGCCATGGTGCCGGAGAGCGAATGGAGCACCCCGACCTTGACGATCTTGGCCTGCGCCAGCGCCTCGCCGGCCAAGCCCGCCGCCGCGAGCGCCGCGCTGAGCGCCAGCGCCTTGAAGAACGAACGTCGTTTCATGTTTTCCCTTCCCAGTCGTTTGTTGTGATGGGCGCGGTCCCGGCTGCCCCGCGCCTCGGAAGGATTCAATAGCGACGTTTGTGCCAGTTACGGCTCGCAGCGGGTAGGAAGTTGATCCGATTGCGGAAAAGAAAAGACGCGCGGCGCGGGAAAGCGTCGCGCGCAAGGCGGGCGCCCCGCGGCGGTGCAAAGAAAAACGGCGCGCCCTGTTTTGGCGCGCCGTCTTTTCAAGCTGGGTTCCCGGCTTTTCGGGAACGTCGAATCGTCAGCCCGGATGCAGGGTAGCGCCGACGATCTTGCCCGGATTCCTCTCGAGCCACTTGCGGATGCGGTTCGCGTCGGCTACGCGCGTGAGGCGGCCCCACGAATCGAGGAGCACGATCACGACGGGCTGGTTGGCGATCATCGCGTGCATCACGAGGCACTTGCCCGCCTCGCTGATGTAGCCGGTCTTCGACAACCCGATCTTCCAATCGGAGTTTCGCACCAGCGCGTTGGTGTTCACGAAGGAGAGCTTGCGCAGCGATCCGGGCAGCGTCACGTTGACGGCACCGGTGGTCGAGTATTCGGTGATGATCGGGTAGGTCGCCGCGGCGGCGACGAGCTTGCCGAGATCCGTGGGGCTCGAGACGTTGGCGGGGGAGAGCCCGGAAGAATCGACATAGTGCGTTTGCGTGAGGCCGAGCGCCCTGGCCTTCCCGTTCATCGCGACCACGAATGCCTGCTGGCCACCCGGGTAGTTGCGTCCGAGCGCGGCGGCGGCGCGATTGTCGCTCGCCATCAACGCGAGGCGCATGAGGTCGTCGCGGCGGAAATAGCTGCCGATCGGAAGGCGCGAATGCGTGTTCTTGAGCAGGTCGATGTCGTCGTTGGTGATCTCGATCGGCTCGTCCATCGCGAGCTTCGCGTCGAGGACCACCATCGCCGTCATGAGCTTGGTGATGGAGGCGATCGGCGCGGCCTGGTCGGCGTTCTTCGAGAAGAGCGTGTGGCCCGACTTCGGATCGAACACGAGCACGCCGGAGGACTGCACGTTGGGCTCGCCGTCCTTGGTGAATTCGGCCGGGGTGACCTTCGCAGCGCGCGGCGAAACGTGCTTGCCCGAAGCGCCCGCGTACAGGGGGAGCGAAGCCAGCAAAAGGATGGCAAGGATTCGGGTCACGGGCTTATGTGGGCGACGGGAGGGCAGGCGACACCATAGCAAACAATCCCTATTCGTGACAACATCTCAATATTACATTGTAAACAATTGATTTTGATGGCTCATTCAGCCCCCAAAACCCCTCATCCGGACACTTTGGCGGTCCACGCCGGCCAGTCGCCCGATCCGGCGACCGGATCTCGGGCGGTGCCCATCTACCTAACGGCTTCCTACGTCTTTCCGGATACCGACACCGCGGCGGCCCTCTTCAACATGGAGATGCCCGGTCATGTTTACTCCCGCCTTTCGAATCCCACTGTGGCGGTTTTCGAGGAGCGCATAGCCTCTTTGGAGGGTGGGGTGGGGGCAATCGCTACAGCCAGCGGCCAGGCGGCCCTGCACCTCGCCATCGTCACCCTGATGGGCAAGGGCGGGCATATCGTGGCTTCCTCGAGCCTGTATGGCGGCTCGCACAACCTCCTCGCGTACACGCTGCCGCGCTTTGGCATCGCGACCACGTTCGTCGCCTCGCGGGACATGGATTCGTGGCGGCGCGCGATCCGCCCCGAGACACGGCTCCTCTTCGGGGAAACGGTGGGCAATCCCTCGGTGGACGTCCTCGACATCCCGTCGGTTTCCGCCATCGCGAACGAGCACCGCATCCCGCTCCTGGTGGATGCCACGGTGAGCACTCCCTTGCTGGCGCGACCCCTGCACCAGGGCGCCGACCTGGTGATGCACTCGGCGACCAAGTTCCTGTCGGGCCATGGCGTGGTGATCGGCGGCGTGCTGGTCGATGGCGGGCGCTTCGATTGGATCGGGTCGGGGAAATTTCCCACCCTCACCGAGCCCTACGAGGGCTTCCACGGCATGGTGTTCGCGGAAGAGTCCACCACCTCGGCTTTCCTCTTGCGCGCACGCCGCGAGGGCCTGCGAGACTTCGGCGCGTGCATGTCGCCCATGACCGCGTTCCAGATCCTGCAGGGGCTGGAGACGCTGCCGCTGCGCATGGCGCGGCATATCGAGAACACATCGAAGGTGGTCGCGTTCCTCGCGGGGCAAAAGGAAGTCGCGCGCGTGCACCATCCCGACCTCGCCGCGCACCCCGACCACGAGCTCGCGAAGAAGCTCTACCCCGCGGGGTGCAGCGCGATCCTCGCTTTCGAGCTTGCCGGCGGGCGCGAGGCGGGGCGCAAGTTCATCGAGGCGCTCACGCTCTTCTCGCACCTCGCCAACATCGGCGACGCCAAGTCGCTGGTGATCCATCCCGCGAGCACCACGCACTTCCGCATGGACAACGCGGCGCTCGCCGCCGCCGGCATCAAGCCCGGAACCGTGAGGCTCTCCATCGGGCTCGAGCACGTCGACGACCTGCTCGAGGATCTCGCGCGCGGCCTGCGCGCCTCGCGCAAATAGCGATGCAGGTCATCGTCCAGGGATTCCCCGCCTATGCCTACACCGGCGGGCGCGCGTTCGACCCGGGCCTCGTGCCGATCGTGCTCGTCCACGGCGCCGCCTTCGACCACAGCGTGTGGCAATGGCAGTCGCGCTACTTCGCGCACCACGGCTACGCGGTGCTCGCCGTCGACCTGCCCGGCCATGGACGAAGCCCCGGCGTGGCGCGCGCGACCATCGAGGAATGGGCGCCATGGGTGGCGGATTTCCTGGAGGCGGCGGGACTCTCCAACGTGGCGCTGGTGGGACACAGCATGGGCTCGCTCATCGCGCTGGAGACGGCGATGAAGCACGGCGCGCGCGTCTCGAAGCTGGTACTAGTGGGGACCGCGATTCCGATGGCGGTCGGCGAAGCATTTCTCGCCGCCGCGCTCGAGCGCTCGCCCGCTGCGTTCGACATGGAAGCGGTATGGGGGCACTCGCGCTCGGTGCAGCTCATGCAGAGCGCGGTGCCCGGGGCGACGCTGCTGGGGGCGAGCCGCAGCCTGAACGCTCGCTCCAGGCCCGGCGTCCTCCACGCCGCGCTCTACGCGTGCAACGCCTACCGGCCGTCCATGGACGCAGTGCGCGCGCTCAAGGTGCCCACGCTCGTCGTCGCCGGCACGCGCGACCAGATGACGCAGCCGAAGGCCGGCAAGGCGCTCGCGGCGGAAATCCCGGGGGCCAAGTTGGTGACGCTCGACGCGGGCCACTCGATGATGAGCGAGGCGCCGCGGGAGCTGCTGAAGGCGCTACGTAGCTTCCTCGACTAGCCCGGCGGCCTCCCCCACCGCGGGAGAGGCCTGGTGCTTGCGTCCCTCTTCCTGCTGCAGGCGCCACATCTCGGCGAAGCGGCCGTTCGCGTCGAGCAGGTCGCGGAAATTCCCGCGCTCGACGATCTCGCCGTGGTCGAGGACGAGGATTTCGTCCGCGTCGACGATGGTGGAAAGCCGGTGCGCGATGACGAGCGTGGTGCGGTTGCGCGAT
>JBDTXQ010000295.1:0-4131 GCA_040006115.1 Usitatibacter sp. | reverse complement strand
CCACGGTCCCCGTCGCGTCGTCGAGGATGATGAAGCAGTTGGCATCGCTCATCGATTTCAGGATCCCGGAGCCCTGCTCTCCGGTGGGCTTCACGCTGAGCGACCCGTCCGCCGCGCGGGTGAGGACGCCGCGCTGGAATTCGGTCCGCCCCGGCGCCTTCTTCAGCTTCGCGGTGCACGTCGCGCGGAACGTCGGAATCGGCGCCACGGGGTCGGTGCCCATCAGCACCAGCAGCGCGTCGCGCACGAACTGGTAGAAGGTGACCATCACCGAGACGGGATTGCCGGGCAGCCCGAAGAAGTGCGCCGCGCCGATCTTGCCGTAGGCGAGCGGGCGGCCGGGCTTCATCGCGATCTTCCAGAAGACGACCTCGCCCATCTGGCCCAGCATCGACTTCACGAAGTCGGCTTCGCCCACGGACACGCCACCGCTAGTGATCACCACGTCGGCGCTCGCGCAAGCCTCGGCGAACGCTTTTTCCAGGAGCTTCGGATCGTCGCGCACCACGCCCATGTCGAGGGCCTCGCAGCCCAGGCGCGTGAGCATGCCGTGGATCGTGTAGCGATTGGAGTCGTAGATCTCGCCTTCGCCGAGAGCGGTGCCCACGGACTTCAACTCGTCCCCGGTCGAGAAGAACGCGACGCGCAACGGGCGATACACCGCGACTTCGCCGATGCCCAGCGACGCGATGAGCCCCAGCTCCGAGGGCCGCACGATGCGCCCGCGCGTGAGCGCCACGGAGCCCGCCTTCAGGTCTTCTCCCGCTTCGCGCACGTTCTGCCCGGTTTTTGCGCCCGCGGCGAAGGTGATCGATTTTCCCGCGGCTTTCGCGCGTTCCTGCATGACGACCGTGTCGGCGCCCTCGGGGACCACGCCGCCCGTCATGATGCGCACGCACTGCCCGGCGGCCACCTTGCCGCCGAAGGGCCGGCCCGCGAACGACGCGCCGACCTCGGTGAGTGTCGCCTCGCCCGCGCCCAGGTCGGTGGCGCGCATCGCCCATCCGTCCATCGCGGAATTGCGGTGCGCGGGCACGTCGACGGGCGAATGCACGTCCTCGGCGAGCACGCGGCCCAAAGCCGTGCGCACCGGCACGCGCAGAACGCCGGAGACGGGCTGGAGGAACTGGTGGATGAAGGCGCGCGCCTTCGCCACCGGCATCGAGTTGGGATCGTAGTCGTCGGCGCAGGACGCCTGGGTGATGGTGAGCGCGGGATTGTTCATGCGGTGGCGAGCGAGATCGTCTTCAGAGGGGAGATTCTACCGGTCGGCTCCACCGCGAGCAGCGTCACCTCGCGGATGGTCTCGGCGTACTCGGCGCCGAATTCCTCCTCGGCCTCGGCGAGCGCGCGCTCGAGCGCGGGGAAGTCCGGGTGGCGCGCGAGGGTGATGTGCGGCTCGTAGGGCATGTCGCGGCGCAGGTGCGGCGCGAGCGAGCGCGTGTAGAGTTTGTCGTGCAATGCCGTGATCGACGCCGCGCCGCGCGAGGCCATCAGGAAGAGGAATTCGTTCGCGTGCGTGCGAACGCGCCGGAACGTGACCGGGATGCGCGGCCAGAGCGAAACGATGCGGTTCAAGTGCGTTTCGACCTGCAGGCGCGAATGGGCCGTCGGGAAGGGGAAGACCAGCGACAGGTGCGCCGCGATGTCGCGCGAGGCGGGATCGTGGCGCGCACGGAACGCCTCGACGCGCTCGATGCCCGGGAATTGCGGAAACCACGCGACGGCGTAGCGCGGGAGCGGCGGGCGCGTACGCCTGAGTCCCGCCGGCATCGAGCCCTAGGACCGCGGCTCGAGGCTCGCGAGCTCTTCGCGGGTGTTGATGTTGAGGAAGGCGTCGGCCTCGTCGTCGAACGGCACCTCGACCACTTTCAGCGCGGCGTACCACTTGTCGATCTTGCGCTGCCCGCTCGAGAGGAAACCGCGCAGCGATTCGTGCACGCCGCGCTTCATCAGGCTGAACACGGGATGCGCCTGGTCGCCGGTCTTCGCCACCGCGAGGTCCGCGCCTTCGCGCTCGAGTGCCGCGCGCAGCCGCGCGACGAGGTCCGCGGGAAGGAAAGGCGAGTCGCAGGGCACGGTGACCACCAGGTCGCCCGACGCGTGAGCGAGCCCGCGCTCGAATCCCGCGAGCGGGCCCGCGAAGCCCTCGATCTCGTCGGCGATCACGCGATGCCCGAATTGCGCGTAGGCCTCGGGATTGCGGTTGGCGTTGATGAGGAGCTCGTCGACCTGCGGGGCGAGGCGCTCGACGGCGTGCGCAACCATCGGCCTGCCGCGGAAGGGCTGCAGCCCCTTGTCGACTCCGCCCATGCGGCTGCCCTGGCCGCCGGCGAGCACGATGCCGGTGACGCTAGTCTTCATGGGGCAGGCTCGCGAACGGCGCCCATGCCGGGCGCTCCTGGGGGAACGAATTCGCGCTCGGCGCGCGATCCACCGGCGTCACGAAAAGCGCGAGCGGCAGGTGCACCTCGTCCGCCCAGTCGTTGTGCCCCGACTCGAAGGCGAGGCGCGTGCCGCAGTTCGTGCAGAACTTGCGGAGCACGCCCTTCGACGACGCGTAGTCGCGGATCAGCTCCGCGCCCTTCACGAAGCGCACTTGCGCGCGCTTGAATCCGATCCACGTAACGACGCCCGCAGCGTGCGACACGCGGCAGCTCCGGCAATAGCAATGGGCGCAGAAGCGCGAGGGGAAGGCGACCTCGATCTCGACCCCGCCGCAATGGCAGCGCGCGGTTGCGGTTTCAGGCATGGGCCTTCGAGCGCACCAGGCGCTGCGCCCCGGTGAAGAGGAGATAGTGCTTGCCGACCGCGCGGCCGATCATCGTGATGCCGACCTGGGAGGCGACCTCGTGGCCCATCTTGGTGAGCCCCGAGCGCGACACCAGCACCGGGATTCCCATCTGCGCCGCCTTGATCACCATTTCCGAGGTGAGGCGCCCGGTGGTGTAGAAGATCTTGTCGGCGCCGTCGATGCCTTCCAGCCACATCCAGCCGGCGATCGCGTCGACCGCGTTGTGGCGGCCTACGTCCTCGACGAACGTGAGCACCTCCGAGCCTTTCGCAAGGGCGCAGCCGTGCACCGCGCCCGCCTGCTTGTAGATCGATTCGTGCAGGCGCATCGCGTTCAGCAGGCCGAAGAGCGTCTCCTCGTCGAAGCGCATCGCGTCGTCGAGGCGGATCGACTCGATGTCGGCCATGAGGTCGCCGAACACGGTGCCCTGGCCGCAGCCGGTGGTGGCGGTGCGCTTCTCGGTCTTCTTCGCAAGGTCGACGAGCCCGTTGCGCGTCGTGACGGCAACCGCGTTCACGTCCCAATCGACTTGCACCGCGACGATCTGCGTGATCGAGTCGACCAGGCGCTGGTTGCGCAGGAACCCGATGGCAAGCGCCTCGGGTGCGGCACCGAGCGTCATCAGCGTGACGACTTCCTGCTTGTCCACGTAGAGCGTGAGGGGATGCTCGCCGGCGATCGGCGTGGGCACGAGCGCGCCATGCTCGTCGAACGCATCGACGGTATAGGTGGCCGGGCGCGCGTTGGCGGTGAGGAGCGGTCGGTATCCCAAGGGGTCAGCCGCCGATGAACGACATTTCGACCTTGCGCTCGCGCGCCGTCTCGGCGGTGCGGATCTCCGAGTAGCGGTCGTCGCGGCGCTGCCAGATGGCGGCTACCGCGTCCGCGATCGCCGCGTCGTCAGAGTCCCCGCGCAGCATCGCCTTCAGGTCGTATCCACGCTGCGCGAAGAGGCAGGTGTAGAGGTGCCCGTCGGTGGACAGGCGCGCGCGCGTGCAGGTGGCGCAGAACGCTTCGGTGACCGAGGAGATCACGCCGATCTCGCCCAGGCCGTCGAGGTAGCGCCAGCGTTCGGCGACTTCGCCCGGGTAGTTGGCGTCCGCCGCCGCGAGGGGGAACGCGGCCGAGACGCGGCGCACGATTTCGGCGGACGGGATCACGTCGTCCATGCGCCAGCCGTTGGTCGAGCCCACGTCCATGAACTCGATGAAGCGCACGATGTGGCCGGTGCCGCGGAAATGGCGCGCCATGTCGAGAACCTGGTGGTCGTTGACGCCACGCTTGACCACCATGTTGACCTTGACGGGCCGAAGGCCCGCGGCGGCGGCGGCGTCGAT
>JBDTXQ010000294.1:0-4133 GCA_040006115.1 Usitatibacter sp. | reverse complement strand
GGCGGCTTCTCGAAGTACTTGAGGCCGTTCAGGCGCGGCGTGACCCAGTCGCCGCTCGCCGCCATCTCGCGCGAGATCTCGGAGTAGCGCCCCTCGTCGGGGTTGGCGAGGTGGCGGCCCATGTTGCCGATGCCCACGCAAAGCGCGACCGCGGCCAGCATCGCCAGCACGAACCGCGTCACCGGGAAATTCACCCGCTAAGCCTCCAGGAGCACCACGACCGCGCCGCCGCCGCCCTGCACCGCGCGCGGCTCGACGAAGGCGAGCACCTCTTCGCGGCGCGTGAGGAGCTTGCGGACCCGCCGTTTCAGCACCGGCTCGCGCCCGGGCGAGCGCAGACCCTTGCCGTGCACCACGCGCACGCAGCGCAGGCCGCGGCGCGCGCAGTCGGAGAGGAATTGCGCGGCGGCGAGGCTTGCTTCATCGCCCGTCATGCCGTGCAGGTCGAGGTCGTCCTGGATCACCCAATGCGTGCGGCGCAGTTTCCTGAGGATGTCGCGCGGCAGGCCCGGGCGCAGATACGACGCGTCATCCTCGATTTCCGACTCGTCGTCGAACGTGAAGCGCGCGAGCTCGGCCAGCACCGCCTGCTCATCCTCGCGCCGCTTCGCGGGAATGGGCGGTGGCGGAATGCGAAACGGCTCGACGCGATTGGCGCTCGCGATGGGAGCGACGTCGCGCACCGCAGCGCGGAATACGTCGTCGGGCGCCTCGCGCGGCGCATTTCGCTTCACCCCAGGCTTTCGAGGTACTTGTCGGCGTCCAGCGCCGCCATGCAGCCCGTTCCCGCGCTGGTGACCGCCTGGCGGTAGACGTGGTCCTGCACGTCGCCGGCGGCGAAGACCCCGGGAACGCTCGTCGCGGTCGCGTTGCCGGCAAGGCCGCTCTTCGTCGTGATGTATCCGTCCTTCATGTCGAGCTGGCCCGCGAAGATGTCGGTGTTGGGCTTGTGCCCGATCGCGATGAAGCACCCCGTGACCGGCACCACCTTGGTGCCCGCGTCCTTCGTCGACTTGAGGCGCACGCCTGTCACCCCGGACTTGTCGCCGAGCACCTCGTCCAGCGTGTGGTCCCACTGGATGTCGACCTTGCCTTCGCCTTGCTTCGCGACGAGCTTGTCCTGCAGGATCTTCTCCGCGCGGAATCTATCGCGGCGATGCACGACGGTCACGTGCCGGGCGATGTTGCTGAGGTAGAGCGCTTCCTCGACGGCGGTGTTGCCGCCGCCGATCACGCACACGTCCTGGCCCTTGTAGAAGAATCCGTCGCAGGTCGCGCATCCGGATACGCCCTTGCCCATGAACGCCTGCTCCGAGGCAAGGCCCAGGTACATGGCAGAGGCGCCGGTCGCGATGATGAGCGCGTCGCACGTGTAGGTCGCGGCGTCGCCGAGCAGGGCGATGGGCTTTTCCCCAAGCTTCGCGGTGTGGATCTGGTCGAAGATGATCTCGGTCTCGAAGCGCTCGGCATGCTTGAGGAAGCGCTCCATGAGCTCGGGGCCCTGCACGCCCATCGCGTCGGCGGGCCAGTTGTCGACGTCCGTGGTCGTCATGAGTTGCCCGCCCTGCGCGAGGCCGGTGATGAGGACGGGTTTCAGGTTGGCGCGGGCCGCGTAGACGGCGGCGCTGTATCCCGCGGGGCCGGAGCCGAGGATGAGGAGACGCGAATGTCGGGTTTGCACGGGAAAAAAATGCCGCATTTGAGAGGGAGGAGGTCGATTATCGCATCCGCCACGCGCTCGTATGTCCCTGAAATTAAGGGGGTATCTCAGCTTCTCAGGCTAACCGATTGACAAATAAGGGGATTTTGGGTAATTAGTGACCATGGCCATCGACCAAAAGAAGCCTGCCGTCGGCGAGCGCACCATGGCGCTCAAGGCGGTGCCCTTTTTTACCCAGCTCTCGGAAAAGGAACTCGACGTCGTGCGCGCGGTGGCGACCGAGAAGAGCTATCCGAAGAACGCCGTGGTGCTCACGGAAGGCGAGATGGGCGACTCGCTCTACATGATCCAGTCGGGCAAGGTGAAGGTCTTCATCGGCGACGAGGAAGGCCGCGAGATCATCCTGAAGATTCTCGGTCCCGGCGCCTTCTTCGGTGAGATGTCGATGATCGACAAGGAGCCGCGTTCGGCCTCGGTCACCACCACGGAAAGCTCGACCTTTCTCGTGCTCGCCCACGCGGCCTTCGAGCGCTGCGTCGAGCAGGCCCCGCGGATCGCGAACATCGTGATGCAATGCCTCGCGCAGCGCGTGCGCGAGGCGGACCGCAAGATCGGCACGCTCGCGCTGATGGATGTCTACGGGCGCGTCGCGAGTACGCTGCTCGAGCTCTCGGTCTACAAGGACGGCAAGCTCATGGTCGGCGAGAAGCTCTCGCAGCAGGACCTCGCCAACATGGTGGGCGCCTCGCGCGAGATGGTGAACCGCATCCTGAAGGACCTCTCCGAGCGCGGCTTCATCTCGATCGAGTCGAAGGCGATCACCATCATCAACCGGGAGCTGCCGCTATCGCTGTAACGACGGCCCCAAGTGCTCACCCGCGCCTCGGGCGCGCGATGCGGGAAGCCGGCTGGATCCTCCTCCTCGCGGCCGGTGCCTACCTCGCGCTCATCCTCGCCACCTACAGCGCCTCCGATCCGGGGCCGTCCTTCAGCGCCAGCGGCGCGCCCATCGTCAACAAGGGCGGCGCGGTGGGCGCATGGCTCGCCGACGCGTTCTTCTACCTCTTCGGTCTTTCCGCGTGGTGGTGGGTTGCGCTCGCCGCGTCGGGAATCTTGCGCCTCTATCGTCGCGTGGAAGCCTGGCAGATCCTGAATCGCCGCACGCTCGCCGTGTCCCTGGTGGGCTTCGCCGTGGTGCTCGCGTCGAGCTCGACGCTCGAGGCGATGCGCCTGCACAGCCTCGGGCCCGCGCTCGGCTTCGCCTCGGGCGGCGCGCTCGGCAACCTGCTCGCGGCCTGGATGGCGCCGGCCCTCGGATTCACCGGCTCGACGCTGATGCTGCTCGCCGCGCTGGCGGGCGGCATCAGCCTCTTCGTCGGCCTCGCCGGGCTGCGCGTGGCCGAGGTGCTCGGCGCGGCCATCGAGTGGGCCTACGCGACGGTGCGGGCCCGCATCGACGCGCGCCGCGATCGCGAGGAAGGACGCCTTGCCGCGCAGGTGCGCGAGGAGAAAGTGGAGGTCGCGAAGAAGGCATTCGAGGACCATGAGCCGATCCGCATCGAGATGCCGAGCCCGGTCGTCGCCAAGAGCGAGCGCATCGCGCGCGAGAAGCAGGTGCCGCTCTTCGCCGATCTGCCCGATTCGCCGCTGCCGGCGCTCTCGCTCCTCGACGCGCCGGACACGCACATCGAGCGGCCCACGGCCGAGACCCTCGAGTACACTTCGCGCCTCATCGAGAGGAAGCTCCTCGACTTCAACGTGCAAGTCAAAGTCGTCGCCGCCTATCCCGGGCCGGTCATCACGCGCTATGAAATCGAGCCCGCGGTCGGCGTGAAGGGCGCGCAGGTCGTGAACCTGGCGCGCGACCTGGCGCGCGCGCTTTCCGTCACCGCCATCCGCGTGGTCGAGACCATCCCCGGCACTTCGTGCATGGGCCTGGAGATCCCCAACCCGAAGCGCGAGATCGTGCGCCTCGCCGAGATCATCGGCTCGCAGGCGTACGCCGACATGCATTCGCGCATCACCATCGCGCTCGGCAAGGACATCACCGGCAAGCCGGTGGTCGCCGACCTCGCGCGCATGCCGCATCTGCTTGTCGCCGGCACCACCGGCTCGGGCAAGTCGGTCGCGATCAACGCGATGATCCTCTCGCTCATCTACAAGGCGACCGCGAGCGAGGTGCGCTTGATCCTCGTCGACCCGAAGATGCTCGAACTGTCGGTCTACGAAGGCATTCCCCACCTGCTCGCTCCGGTCGTCACCGACATGCGCCAGGCGGGCGCCGCGTTGAACTGGTGCGTTGCCGAGATGGACCGGCGCTACAAGCTCATGTCGGCGATGGCGGTGAGGAACCTCGCGAGCTACAACCAGAAGGTGAAGGACGCGATCGAGAAGAAGGAACCGCTGAAGCATCCCTTCACGCTCACGCCCGACGATCCCGAGCTCCTCGAGCCGCTGCCCTTGCTCGTCGTCG
>JBDTXQ010000293.1:0-4140 GCA_040006115.1 Usitatibacter sp. | reverse complement strand
GTCGTCGCCGGTGGCGCGCGCGGCGATCGCTAGGCGCGTGCCGGCGGGCGTGTGCCGCGCGACGTTGCCGGCGAGGCTCACGAAGACGCGCTGCATGAGGCCGGCATCGAGCGGCACCTGCGGCAAGTCGGAGGGGATGTCCACCGCCAGCTTGTGCTTGGCGAGCACCGCGCCCAACGAGCGAACCGCCGCGTCCACGATGTCGGCCACCGAGCGGCGCTCGAGCTCGAGTCCCACTTCGCCGCTCTGGATGCCGGCCATCAGCATCGCGTCGCGCGCCACGTCCACGTAGTGCACGCGCTCCAGCGCGGTGGCGACCAGGGTCGCGAAGATCTCGAACTGGTGGCGCTGCTCGGGGATGAAGAGGTCACGCGTGCGTTCCGGACGCACCGCGAGCACGCCGCGCGTGCTGGTGGGCGACCTGAGAGGCAGGAAGAGGTACTCGTTGCCCGCGAGGGTCTCGGTGCCGGCGCCCGCCGACTGCGCCTGGTCGAAGGCCCACTGCGCCGCGGTGCTGTCGAACGGATTGGTCATGCCGCGCCCGGTGGGAGACACCAGAGTGCCGGTGGTGTCGGGCACCAGGACCGCCACGCGCGCCTTGAACTGGCGCGACATGGACTCCTCCGTGGTCTCGATCACCTGCGAGGTGGTGCGCAGCTGCGCCAGGTCGCGCGCGAA
The DNA here is from genome assembly GCA_040006115.1 of Usitatibacter sp. Lineage (GTDB taxonomy): Bacteria > Pseudomonadota > Gammaproteobacteria > Burkholderiales > Usitatibacteraceae > Usitatibacter. The sequence continues at coordinate 3,462 of JBDTXQ010000293.1, read as the reverse complement.
CTCGTAGAGCATGCGTGCGCGCTTCTCGCGATGCGCGGCCACGCGCGCCTGGAAGCGCAGGTGCCCGGCGAGCTGGCCGACGAAGATGCCCGCGACCAGCATCACCGCGAAGGTCAGCAGGTACTGGATGTCCGTCACCAGGAAGGAGAAGCGCGGCGGCACGAAGAAGAAGTCGAACAGGAGCACGTTCAGGAACGCCGCGGCGATCGCCGGCCCGCGACCCCACTTCACCGCGAGCAGCACCACGGTGAGCATGAAGAGAAGCGCGATGGTGGCGAGCTCGAAGCTCGGATGGATGGCGCTCGCCACCGCGGTGGTGAGAGCGCACGCCGCGACGGTCCACACGTAGCGCACACGCTTCTCGCCGACGCGGCTGGACGCGATGTCGGCGGCGTTGAATTTCGGCGCCTCGACCTGGGTGCCCGCGTCCGTGCCGCCGCGCCCGATCTCCATCACGTCGAGGCTCTTGCTCGCGCTGGCGATCTGGTCGCTCATGCTGCGCTTCACCGCGAAGCGGCGCGGCTTGCTGCGGCCCACCACCACCATGGCGATGTTGTGCTCGCCCGAGTAGTCGACTAGGGCGTGGCACACGTCGTTGCCGGTGAGGATCGCGGTCTTGGCGCCGAGCGCTTCGGCGAGGCTCACCACGTTGAGGATGCGGCCACGCTCGGCCGCCGAGAGGCGCTGCAGGCGCGGCGTCTCGACGTACACCGCGGTCCACCTGGCATCGAGCTGCTTGGCGAGGCGCGCGGCGCTCCTCACGATGTGCTCCGAGCCCGGCGCGGGCCCGATGCAGCACATCAGGTGCTCCTGCGTCTTCCACACCGTATCGATCGCCTTGTCGAGGCGGTACTTCTGCACCTCGTCCTCGACCACGTCGGCGGTGCGGCGCAGCGCGATCTCGCGCAGCGCGAGAAGGCTCCCCTTGCTGAAGAACCTGCGCTCGACGCCCTTCTCCGAGTCGCCGACGTGGACCTTGCCTTCCTGCAGCCGCACGAGGAGCTCGTCGGCAGACATGTCGACCATCACGGTCTCGTCGGCGGTGTCGAAGAAAGTGTCGGGAACGGTCTCCGGCTCGCGGATGCCGGTGATTTCGCCGACCACGTCGTTCAGGCTCTCGAGGTGCTGCACGCTCATGGTGGTGTAGACGTCGATGCCGCTCGCGAGGAGCTCGTCGGCGTCCTTCCAGCGCTTGGGATGGCGCGAGCCCGGCGGGTTGGCGTGGGCGAGGTCGTCCACGAGGAGCACGTCGGGGTGGCGTGCGAGCGCGCCGTCCAGGTCGAGCTCGCCCGGCGCGCCGACGCCGCCCACTTGTGCGGGTGCGAGGGACTCGAAGCCGTCGAGGAGGATGCGCTCGGAGCTCTCGTGGCTGTCGACCACGCCGACCACCACGTCGCGGCCCGATTCGCGCATGCGCTGCGCGGCGGTAAGCATCGCGTTGGTCTTGCCGGCGCCGGGAAACGCCCCGAAGAAGATCTTCAGCTTGCCGCGCGGTGCGGGATCGCCGGAATGGGGCGCCTGGGTCATGGGCGATTTTAACGTAGCGCTTGGGCTAGAATCGCGTTCGAATCTGCGAAAGCCATGGAAGACGCCCTTCTCCTCGCGCGCGCCCAGTTCGGGCTGAACATCGGGTTCCACATCCTGTTCCCGACGTTGACGATCGCGCTGGCGTGGTACCTGCTCGGATTCCGCATTGCGTACCAGCGCACCGGCGACCCGGCGTGGCTCGCGACATTCAAGCTGTGGCTGAAGATCTTCGCGCTCACCTTCGCGATGGGCGTGGTCTCCGGCGTCACCATGTCCTTCCAGTTCGGCACCAACTGGCCGCGATACATGACGACGGTGGGCGCGATCGCCGGGCCGCTCCTCTCGTACGAGGTGCTGACCGCATTCTTCCTCGAGGCCACCTTCCTCGGCATCATGCTCTTCGGCATGAGCCGCGTGCCCGACTGGGTGCACATCGCATCGTGCGTGATGGTCGCGTTGGGCACCACCGTCTCCGCCTTCTGGATCCTCGCCCTGAACTCGTGGATGCACACGCCCGCGGGCCACGTCTTCGCCGACGGGCAGTGGATCGCCGCGGACTGGCTCGCCGTGATCTTCAATCCGTCCTTTCCGTACCGTCTCACGCACATGCTGATCGCCTCGGGGCTCACTGCGTCGTTCGTGGTGGCGGGGCTCTCGGCGTGGCGGCTCCTGTGGGCCCCATTCGACAGCAGCGCGGCCAAGACGTTGCGCGCCGGGCTCGCGGCCGCCGCGGCGCTCGTTCCGGTGCAGATCTTCGTGGGCGACCTGCACGGCCTGAATACCCTCGAGCACCAGCCCGCCAAGATCGCGGCGATCGAGGCCCTCTGGCACACCGCGCGCGGCGCACCGCTGGTGCTCTTCGCGATCCCCGACGAGGAGAGGAAAAGGAACGACTACTCGATCGAGCTCCCCTATGGCGCGAGCCTCATCCTCAAGCACGAGGCGCGCGCCGAGATTCGCGGCATCGAGTCGTTCGGCGAGGACCACCCGCCCGTCGCCCCCCTCTTCTTCGCCTTCCGCATCATGGTGGGCGTGGGCGTGGTGATGCTCATCGTCTCGTGGGCGGGAGCATGGGCCACGCGCCGCAAGCGCGCGGCGCCGCGCTGGATGTTGTGGATCTTCGCCGCGTTCACGTTCTCGGGATGGATCGCGACGCTGGCCGGATGGATCGTGACCGAGGTGGGACGCCAGCCCTGGCTCGTGACCGGGATCCTGCGCACCAAGGACGCGGTGGGACAGGCCACGGGCGCGCAGCTAGGCGCGAGCCTCACCGGCTACATCCTCACCTACTCGACGCTCTTCATCGCCTACCTCATCGTGGTCACGCACATGGCGGGCCAGGGCGCGACTCCCGACGACGATCCACCGATCGCGGCCCAGGCCGCGGTGCGCCTCGCGCGGGCCGCGGAGTAGCCATGGACCTGCCGGTCATCTTCATGTTCCTCATGGGCGCCTCGGTGCTCGCCTACGTCGTGCTCGACGGCTACGACCTCGGCGTGGGCATGCTCATGCCGGCCGCCACCGACGACGAGCAATCGATCATGGTCGCTTCCATCGGCCCCTTCTGGGACGCGAACGAGACGTGGCTCGTCCTCGGCATCGGCATCCTGCTCGCGGCGTTTCCCAAGGCGCACGGCGTGGTGCTGGGCGCGCTCTACCTGCCGGTGGTCGCGATGCTGGTGGGGCTCATGCTGCGCGGCGTGGCCTTCGAGCTGCGAGTGAAGGCGCGCGGCTGGCACCGCGAGCTCTGGAACTGGCTCTTCTGGGCGGGCTCCTTCATCGCTTCGTTCTTCCAGGGCGTGATGCTCGGGCGCTACATCACGGGGTTCGAGGCGGGCTTCTTCTACTGGGTGTTCGCGCTGCTGGTGGGAGCGAGTCTATGCGGCGGCTACGTGCTCCTCGGCGCGACGTGGCTCATCCTCAAGACCGAGGGCG
>JBDTXQ010000292.1:0-4142 GCA_040006115.1 Usitatibacter sp. | reverse complement strand
GTCGAGCGCGCCGCGCGCGACCTGCGCATCGCCATCGGCCCGGCCGTGGGCCGTACGGCGCTGAACGCGATCAAGTCGCGCGCGACATTCGACGCGGCGCTCGATACGCTCGCGATGCAGCTCGCGGCGCTGGTGGAAAAGCTGCGCGCCCAGGAAGAGCGCGCCGAGGAGATCAAGAATTGCCGCGAGCGTGCCGACGAGTGCATGGAGCGCATCGCCGAGTGGCGCGAGGGCGACGAGCGGCCGAAGGAAGACGCGTATGGAGAGACGAAGGGCGCGGACGTGGTGCGCTGGATCGAGGCCTATCCGCAATCGGCCGCCCTCTACATGACCCCGCTCGACGTGGGCCGGATCTTTCGCGCCCAGATGGAGGGAGCGAAGCGCGCCTGGATCTTCACCTCCGCGACGCTCTCGGTGAACGGCGACTTCAAGCATTACCAGGGCGAGATGGGCCTCGGTGAAGCCGCGACCCGCAGCTGGGCGAGCCCCTACGACTTCGCCAACCAGGCGCTCCTCTACGTCCCCGAAGGGTTGCCCGATCCCAACTCGGAAGGCTACGTGGCCGCGGTGATCGAGAGCGCGTGGCCGGTGGTGCGCGCAAGCGCCGGCCACGCCTTCCTGCTCTTCACCAGCCTGCGCGCCATGGACCGCGGCTACGACTTGATCGCCGCCAAGCTGAAAGGCGAGGGACTCGGGTGGCCGCTCCTATTGCAGGGCAGCGGCTCCAAGAATGAGCTCCTCGAGCGCTTCCGCCGTTCGCCCCACGCGATTCTGGTCGGATCCCAGTCGTTCTGGGAGGGCGTCGACGTGAAGGGCGAGCAGCTCTCGGTGGTGGTGATCGACCGGCTGCCGTTCAATCCGCCCGACGATCCGGTCCTTGCCGCGTGCATCGAGCGCATCAACCGCGCGGGCGGCAATGCGTTCATGGACTACCAGTTGCCGCGCGCCGTGATCGCGTTGAAGCAGGGCGCGGGACGCCTCATCCGCGACGAGGCAGACCGCGGGGCGCTGGTGATCTGCGACCCGCGCCTCGTCGAAAAGCCCTACGGCAAGAGGATCTGGCGTGCGCTGCCGCCCTTTCGACGCACCCGCAGCCTCGCCGACGTGGAGGCGTTCTTCGGCTCTGCGCCCGCCGCGGTTACCGCGACGGCACGAACTTCCACCCCTCGGGGCAGCTCGTGACCTTCGGATAGTAGGCGTTGGCGGATTCGCAGAAGTTCATGTACGCGGGGGCCTGCGACGGCGCGCCCTGCGTGCGCGGGACCTCGGTGGTCGGCGCGCTGTCCATCACGCCATCCGGATACGACTGCGGATAACGCTCGATTACGCGCTCCACGACGACCCCGCGCGGATAGTAGTAGTCGTACGGATAGCCCCAGTACCACGAGCCGAAGAGAATCGGCGCGCCGATATAGAACCCGACCCGCGGTCCCCAGTAGCGGTGGCCACCCCAGGAGCCGCGAGGCCCACTCCAGTTGCCTCCCCCGTGGCCGCCGCCACTCCAGCCCCCGCGGGCGGCCGGATTTGCCTGGGCGTCCACGGTGCCGGTAAGTCCCGCGGCGGTGAGCGCCGCCGCCAAAAACAGCGATCTGATCGCATTCATTTCCGGGCTCCTTCGTTTCGAACCTTCATATTCCGAGAATAGCGCATGCGTAGGCGCGCGCGATATGACCGCACGAAAGGACGCGCCACAGGAGGGCCAACGCATCCCCCCGCCGGTTGGATGACACACGCGCCGAAAATTCAGAGCTCCGCCTTCAGCCATGTGGCGCTCGGCGCGGCCTCGGCGCCCGGGGCACTGCACCAGGTAATCCTTGCCGCTGAAGCTGCTCTTGCTCGCGGCGTTCTCGAGGAAATTGGATCCCGCCGCTGCGAATCCAATCGCGGGAGGCCAGCAGCTGTAGCGCGTCGATCCTGGATTTCCCGCCTCAACGTCCGGCGATTTTCCGCTGTAATCAGCTTGCGGCGGGCAGGCTCACGCGTGCCTCCAGCCCGCCCCCTTCGCGGGCGAGGAGCTCGAGGCGCCCGCCGTGGATCGCCGCGACTCGATTCACGATCGCGAGGCCGAGTCCCGCGCCGGAGGAGCCGCTCCTCGCCGCGTCCCGACGCGTGAAAGGCTCCTTCAGCCGCTCCACCATCTGGGCGGGAATGCCGGCGCCGCGGTCGAGCACGGCGAGGGTCGCCTCGTCGCCGTGGTGTGCGGTGCGCACGAGGATCTCGCCGCCGGCGTGGCGCGCGGCGTTCACGATCAGGTTGTCGACAAGGCGCTGCATGGCGAGCGGCCTCAACATGAGTACCGGCACGTCGGCAAGCTCGCAGTGGATGTCCACGCCGGTGCGCGCGGCGCGCTCCGCGCAGCTCCTCGCGAGCTCCGGGAGGCTCACCGGGGCGAGGGGCTCCGATGCCTCGCTCCTCATGAAGTCGATGAACTGGTCGATGATCGCGTTCATCTGGCCCACATCGTCGATCATCGCGTCTCGTGTGGCGGGCTCGACCTTGTGCTCGAGCATCTCCACCTCCAGGCGCAGGCGCGCGAGCGGCGTGCGCAGGTCGTGCGAGACTCCCGCGAGGAAGGTCGCGCGGTCGCGCTGGCTCTTCTTCAGGCCTTCCTTCATCTCGTTGAAGGCGCTCGCCACGGCTCGCACCTCGGCGGGCCCGGTTTCTTCCAGCGCCGGGGGATCGTCGCCCTTGCCGAGCTTCACGGCCGCGCGCGCGAGCTCCGAGAGGGGGCGCGTGAGCTTCAGAACGATGAAGAAGGTGGCGAGGATCGCGATGACGAGGCCCGCCGCGCTCCAGGCGATCAGCGCGGTCGCCGAATCGCGCTCGATGCGCCCGCGCGGAAACGCCACCCAGAAATCGCGATCGCCCGCGGGCAGGCGCACCCACAGCACCTCGGGCCGCGATTTCCCGCTCGCGTTGAGGTCGCCGCCGCGCACGTAGACGTCGGCCTGGGGCCCGAAAAGCTCGCGGATGCGGTCGCGGAAGAGCTGCATCGCCTTCACGTCCGCCGCCGGGCGCATGCGCTCGGTGCCTCGCACCGGCAGGATGCGGATGCCTTCCTTCTCCGCGATCCGCTCGATGAATTCCTGCTGCTGCGGCGCGTTCATGGTCTGCAGCGCGGCGCTGATGGTCTTGAGGTGGCTCACGAACTGCCCGACGCCGAGCGCCATGCGGGGGAGCATCACGTGCTCGTGCAGCAGCCACAGGGACGCCGCCTGCGAAAGTCCGAGCGCCGCGACGATCACGATGAGCGTGCGCCAGACCAGCGACGCGGGGAAGAGCCTCACTTCTGCGGCAGGCCGTCGGGGACGAAGACGTAGCCGAAGCCCCATACCGTCTGGATGAAGCGCGGCTGCTGCGGATCATCGCCGAGGAGCTTCCTCAGGCGCGACACCTGCACGTCGATGGAGCGATCGTAGCTCTCGTGCTCGCGCCCGCGCGCGAGGTCCATCAGCTTGTCGCGCGACATGGGCTCGCGCGGATGCATGGCGAGCACCTTGAGGAGCGAAAACTCACCGGTGGTGAGCGCGATGGACCGGCCGTCGCGGGTGAGCGCGCGGCTCGCGAGGTGCAGCGCGAAGGGCCCGAAGTCCACCACCTTCGGCTCCGTGGCCGGCGCGCCCGGCGTCTGCGCGGGACCCTGGCGGCGCTGCACCGCGTGGATGCGCGCCACGAGCTCGCGCGGGTTGAAGGGCTTGGCGAGGTAGTCGTCCGCGCCCATCTCCAGGCCCACGATGCGGTCGACGTCGTCGCCCTTCGCGGTGAGCATGATGATGGCGATCGCGTTCTCGCCTGAGCGCAGGCGCCGGCAGATTGCGAGGCCGTCCTCGCCCGGCAGCATGAGGTCGAGCACCATGAGGTCGTAGCGCACGCGCTGAAGCTGGCGGTCCATCGCCGTGGCATCCGCCACCGTGTCCACCGCGAAGCCCTGCTCGGAAAGGTAGCGCTTGAGCAGGTCGCGCAGCCGCAGGTCGTCGTCGACGACGAGGATCTTCTGGCGTTGTGGCGTTTGCATGGCTTGCGATGTTAGCAGCGCGGGCGCCGGGCGCGGCGGGCTTACAAGTTGTTACCTCTCCGGGTCGTCGCGAAAGGACTTGGGCCGTTAATCCCCATACGCTCCAGCAACTGGCTCGAGCGCCCCG
>JBDTXQ010000291.1:0-4163 GCA_040006115.1 Usitatibacter sp. | reverse complement strand
CGGCGCGGTCGATCTTGGCGATGTAGGCGCGCACGCGGTCGCCCACGCGCAGGTTTTCCTTGGCGATCAGCTGGTCGCGAGGCAGCAGCGCCTCGACCCGGCCCGACTCGACGATGAGGTTGCCGCGCTCGGCACGCTTGACGGTGCCGGTCACGAGCGACTCGCCGCGCTCGAGGAAGTCGTTCAGGATCTGCTCGCGCTCGGCGTCGCGGATCTTCTGCAGGATCACCTGCTTGGCGGCCTGCGCGCCGATGCGCCCGAAAGTCTCGGCCTCGAGGGGCTCTTCGATCACGTCGCCCAGGGCGGCGTCGGAGTTCTCCTCGACGGCGTCGGTGATGGCGATCTGGTGCGCCGGCTCCTCGTGCTCCTCGTCGGGGACCACGGTCCAGCGCCGAAACGCGTGATATTCGCCGCTCTCACGGTCGATCTCCACGCGCACGTCCACCTCGTCCTTGAAGCGCTTCTTGGTCGCCGAGGCGAGCGCCATCTCGAGCGCGAGGAACACGGTGTCCTTCGCGACGTTCTTTTCGCGCGACAGCGCGTCGACCAGCAGCAGTAGATCCTTGCTCATGACCCTTTAAGCCTCCAAACCCTCATACGTCCGGCACGAGCCGTGCGCGGTCGATCTCTTCGAATCCCAGTTGCTGCCTTTGCCCTTCGACTTCCAGGACAACCTTCCCGTCCTCGATGCCCACCACCCGCCCCTCGAAGCGCCTGCGCCCGTCGCGCGGCAGCTTCAGCTTCACGCTCACCTCGCGCCCCGCGAAGCGCTCGAAATCCTCGAGCCGCTTGAGCGGCCGGTCGAGGCCCGGCGAAGAGACCTCGAGGCGCTCGTAATCGATGCCCTCCACGGCAAATGCGCGCGTGAGATGGTTGCTCACCCGGGCGCAGTCATCCACGGTGATCCCGCGAGGCGTGTCGATGAAGACCCTGAGGAGTCCCGAGCGCGACCCCTCCAGGTCGACAAGCTCGTATCCGAGGCCCTCCACGGACCCCCGAATCCACGTTTCTCGCTCCGAAATCGGTTTCACAAACAAAAAATGGGCGCTGACGCCCATCTCCATTTCCGAAACCGACGAATCTTAGCACGAAACGCCTCCCTCCGATACCCGGACGTCACTCGCAAGGCGTTGGAAACGCCTCCAGAAAAACCCGATGTACCGCTTGTTGCAAAAAGGACACAAAGTGAAATAACCTGTTGGAATTTCCAGAGTCCGGTAGTTATTCTTCGCGCACCCTATAAAGAACCGGTCCATGAGACCGGACGTCCCCCGTCCCACCCACCAAAATCGGGAGCATCTGATGAAGCAAGTCAAAAAGAGGCAGCTTTGCATCGCCCTGGCCGCGGCCATGGGCGCGAGCATGACCTTGTCGCTGCCTGTGGCGGCGCAACAGACCAAGGAACGCATCGAGGTCACGGGCTCCAATATCAAGCGCGTCGACACCGAAGGCCCGAACCCGGTGACCGTCATTCGCCGTGAGGACCTCGAGCGCAGCGGGGGCCAAAACCTGCAAGACGTCCTGAACCGCCTGCCGAGCGCTTCTCTCGGCTCGTTTAGCGAGTCGCAAAGCTCCGGCAATAGCTTTGCTCCGGGCACCGCGGGCATCAGCTTGCGCGGCCTCGGTCCGCAGACCACCCTCGTTCTGGTGAACGGCCGGCGAGTCGCGATCTATGGCTTTGCCCAGAACATCAACTCGGCGTTCGTCGACCTCAATTCCATCCCGGTTTCGGCGATCGAGCGCATCGAAATCCTCAAGGACGGCGCTTCGGCGATCTACGGCTCCGACGCAATCGCGGGAGTGGTGAACGTCATCCTGCGCAAGGACTTCCGGGGTGTCGAAGCGAACATCGGTTACGGAGCGACCTCCGGAGGCGGCGCGGACGAGCGTCGCGCCACGCTGACCGCCGGCTTCGGGGACATCGCGAGCCAGCGTTTCAACGTGATGGCGACTGTCGATTGGTACAAGCGCGATCCCTTGTACGGCAGCGATCGCCCGCGCACCCAGAGCGCCGACTTTCGTCGCTTCTCGTCGTACGGTGGTTTCGATTTCCGTTCGCCGACCGGCAACCCCGGCACTTTCCAGACGGCGAGCACAACGATTCCGGCTGCCCAGCGCCTGGCAACCAGTACGCCGTTCGCCGCGTGCCCGGCCGAGTCTCGCGACCAGGCCGTGGGCATCGCCGGGACCTGCGCATTCAACTTCCTCCCGATCCTCAGCCTCATCAATGAAACGGAGCGAAAGGGGGTTTTCGGACGCGGCGTCTTCGAGTTTTCGCAGTCCCTGTCCGCCTTCGCCGAATTCGGCTGGAACAAGAATGAATCGAACAGCGTGGCGGCGCCTTCGCCGGATGCATTCACGCTTCCGATCGGGCATAACTCGAACCCCTACCCGTTTCGCGTCCCGATCGCCTATCGCTTCACCGATGTGGGCCCGCGCCTGAACAACATAGAGTCGGAATCGACGCGCTACGTCTTGGGCCTGAAGGGTGCCATCCGAAATTGGGATTGGGAGGCTGCGTATCTCCACTCCCGCGACGAGATCACGAATACGGGCACCAACTACGTCTCCGCGCCCGCTCGCACGGCGCTTCTGAACGCCAACGTCTACAGCTTCATCGACAATTCGCGCAACAGCCCCGCGCTCATAGATAGCTTGCGCGCGACGCCGGTGAGAACCGGCGATTCGCGGTTGAAGTCGTTCGACGCAAAGGTTTCGGGAACTGTAGTGGAAATGCCCGCGGGCCCCTTGGGCCTGGCGCTCGGCGCGGAGCGGCGCGAGGAAAGCATCAGCGACGCCCGGGATCCGCTGAGCAGCGCAGGCCTGATCGTCGGCTCAGGCGGAACAGCGGCCGACGGCAGCCGCCATTCCTCGGGCTTCTTCGGAGAGCTGTCGATCCCGTTGACTCGCGACCTCGAGGCGCAAGTCGCGCTCCGCCACGAGCGCTACAGCGACTATGGGAATTCGACCGTGCCGAAATACGCGTTGGCGTGGCGCGCCAAACCGAATGTCCTCTTGCGCGCCGGGTACAACGAAGGGTTCCGCGCGCCAGCGCTCGCCGAGCTCTATCTGGGTCAGTCCACGAGCTTCCTTGCGATCGTGGACACCACCCGATGTGCCGGATATCGCACCGCCTTCGGCACCGCCGATCCGCGCAGCGTTTCGGCATGCGCCGCTTTGCAAACCCGCAACATTACGGGCGGGAACCCCAACCTGACCGCGGAGGAATCGAGAAGCGAATCCCTTGGATTGGTGTGGGACGTCACGCCGCGATTCTCGACGTCGGTCGACTATTACAGGATTACTCACAAACAAAGGATCGCCACCCCATCGTCTGCGTTCATCGTCGCGAACGAAGACCTGTTTCCCGGCGCCGTTACGCGCGATCCGCAGACTGCGAACGACGTCCTGGCAGGAACACGCGGCCCGATCGTTGGAACGGGCTCCGATGAACGCGTCGGGCTGCGCCGCATTTATTTCAATGCGACTTCGCAGGCGACTCGTGGCGTCGACGTGGAATTCACGCATCGCGTCGCGTTGGGCAATGCCGGCAATCTGACGCTGACCTCCACCAACTCGTACATCGAGTACTTCCGCCGTGTGGTGAATGCCGGCAGGGCGGCCATCGAGCTCGCGGGCAACGACGGGCTGCCGCGCTATCGAGGCACCCACACCGCGCTCTGGAGTAAGGGCCCGTGGGATGCGTCGCTCGCGATCTATGTCATCGGGCGTTACAACCAGCCCTTCACGGACGACAACAACAACATCGTCAACGTCACCTCGTTCACTACCGGGGACGTCCAGGCGAGCTACTCGGGCTTCCGGAACATCAAGCTCACGGCGGGTGTGCGCAACGTGACCGACCGCGAGCCGCCGTTCTACAACGGCGAGAGTTCGGGTTACGACACGACGACGCACAACATTCTGGGGCGTTTCTATTACGCGCGGCTGCGTTTCAGCTTCCGCTAGATTTCCACGTACCAGACCAAAGGGGCCTTCGGGCCCCTTTTTTTGTGTTGTAAAAACGCAACACTGGGTGAATTAAGTGTTGGTCAAGAGTGAGCCGCCTAGCTATCATCCCGTGCGTGTCATCAGGCTCAAAAAAATAGGACTACCAAACCACGGCATTACTCCCTACGCAAGTCTCTGTTTATTCTAATAGT
>JBDTXQ010000290.1:0-4174 GCA_040006115.1 Usitatibacter sp. | reverse complement strand
GGCCCGCCGAGCGTCACGTGGTTGCCGCCGCCGGTGCCGGTGTGGCGCCCGTCGAGCATGAACTTCTCGGTGGCGAGGCGCGTCGCGCGCGCCTCCTCGTAGAGCGTCTCGACGTGGTGCTTCAGCTCTTCCCAGTTGTCCGCGGGATGGATGTTCACCTCGATCACGCCGGGGTCGGGCGTGACCGCGAAGCGCCCGAGGCGTGGATCGTCGGGCGGCGGATAGCCCTCGAGGCGCACGCGCACGCCGAGCGCCTGCGCTGTGGACTCGATCTCGCCCACCAGCGAGATGAAATCCTCGAGGAGATCGACGGGCGGCAGGAATACGCGCAGCTCGCCCTTGCGCGCCTCGACCGCGAGCGCTTTCTTCACCACCTCGCGCGGCGCACCGGGCGGCAGCGCCTTGGGCTTGGCGTGCTTCGCGGCGAGCGCGGACTTGGCGTGCTTCCTCTTGCCGAGGGCGTCGCGCCGGTCGAAGGGGTCCTGCGGAATGCTGGGCTCGTCGTCCTCCGGCAGCACTTCCGGAAGCGATGCGAGCGGCAGGCGATAGCCCATCGGGGACTCGCCCTCGACCAGGAACACCTTCTCGCGTCGAAGTGGCCACGGCGAGCTTTGCCAGCGGGTCGGGCTCGAGGGCTTGCCGCGCGCCACCGGCTTCAACGGCAGCACGTATCCCGCGGGCTGGCCGAGTCCCGCGGTGATCTTGTCGCCCAGTCGCCGGCGCGCGGGCTCGGTCGACGAATCCTCCGCAAAGAGGTCGACGTTCACCGGAAGGTTGGCCTCGTCGCTCAGCGTCCGCCACGGGTCTTCATAGGCGGGGAACACGTATTCCGGGGACAGGCCGAGCGCCTGCGCGAGCTCGGTGGCGAAGCGCCGCGCGTCTTCCGCGGTGAATTTGCCGCCGTCGGCGGGGCGCGCGTCCTCGTCCTCGCGCTCCCAGAGGGGCGTGCCGTCCTTGCGCCAGAAGCACGAGAGCGCCCAGCGCGGCAGTGGCTCCCCGGGATACCACTTGCCCTGGCCGAAGTGCAGCAGTCCCCCGGGCGCGAAGCGCTTGCGCAGCTTGTAGAGGAGCTGGGTCGCGAGCTCGAGCTTCCTCTCCGACATCGCGGTGTAGTTCCACTCCGCGCCTTCCATGTCGTCGATGGAAATGAAGGTGGGCTCGCCGCCCACGGTGAGGCGCACGTCGCCGTCGGCGAGCTCGCGGTCGACCTGCGCACCCACCTTGTCGATCGCATCCCATTGGGCTTCGGTGAAGGGCCTGGTGACGCGCGGGTCTTCCTTGATGCGCGTGACCGACATCTCGAAGTTGAGCTTGGTATCGGTGATCTCGGTAGCGCCGGTGACCGGCGCGGCGCTGGTGGGAAATGCCGCGCACGCCAGCGGAATGTGGCCTTCGCCGGTGAGAAGCCCCGAGGTGGCGTCGAGGCCGATCCATCCCGCGCCGGGCACGTACGCTTCGGCCCACGCGTGCAGGTCGGTGAAGTCCTTCTCGGGCCCCGACGGGCCGTCCAGGGATTTCTGGTCCGCCGCCAACTGGATGAGATAGCCCGACGCGAAGCGCGCCGCGATGCCGAGGAAGCGCAGGATCTGCACGAGGAGCCATGCGGAGTCACGGCACGAGCCCTGGCCGCAGGCGAGCGTCTCCTCGGGCGACTGGGTGCCTTGCTCCATGCGCACGAGGTAGTTCACGTCCTGGCGCACCATCTGGTTCACGGCGATCAGAAGGTCGATGGTGCTGATGGGCTTGCCGAGGAAGCGCGTGCGCGCCTTGTCGATCCACGCCATCAGCGCCGGCGTGGGCGCCACCTGCTCGAGATACGGCGTGAGCTCGCGGTAGTTCTCGTTGCTGTAGACGAAGGGGAATTGCTCGGCGGAGGGATCGACGAAGAAGTCGAAAGGGTTGATCACCGTCATGTCGGCGACGAGATCCACGGTGATCTCGAGCTCGCGCGACTTCTCCGGGAACACCAGGCGCGCGACCCAGTTGCCGTACGGGTCCTGCTGCCAGTTCAGGAAATGCCTGGCCGGCTTCACCTTGAGCGAGTAGCTCTCGATCGGGGTCCTGTTGTGCGGCGCCGGGCGCAGGCGCACCTCGTGCGGCGCGATGCCGATCGGCCGGTCGAACGCGTAGTGCGTCTTGTGGTGGAGCGCTACCTTGATGGTCATGCGTCACTCCGGCGTAGGCCGGGGCCCAATTCCAGAAGGCTTGGCCTGAAGTAAGCCGAAAGCGAAGCGCGCGCGTTTGAAAACGCATGGATCGCCAGTTCTACGTCTACATACTCGCTAACAAGGCCTATGGCACATTGTATGTCGGCATCACGAACGACCTCGTTCGTCGCGTTTGGGAACATAGGAATGATGTTGTCCAAGGGTTCACTCGTGAGCACCAGACACACCGCCTGGTTTGGTACGAAGTGCATGGGGAGGCTTATGAAGCGATCACACGAGAAAAGCTGATCAAGAAATGGCACCGCCACTGGAAGGTGAACCTCATTCAGCGCATGAACCCTGCGTGGGACGATTTGTACGACGTGATCACCGCGTAGAAATCGATTGGGCCCCGGCCTACGCCGGGGTGACGGGGCTATTCCAGCCAATCGGGATCGGGAAGCTCCGAGAAGACGCGTCGCAAGCCGCCGCCCCAGCGTGAGCGCAGCATGGTGAAGTAGGGGTCGCCCTCACGGATGCGCTGTTGCATGCCCACGCGCAGGCTGTCGCGCGGATACCAGAGGAGGTCGATCGGCAGGCCCACCGAGATGTTGGACTTCATCGTGGAATCGAACGAGATCAGCACGCACTTGGCGGCTTCCTTCTGCGGCGTCGCCATCGAGACCACGCGGTCGAGGATGGGCTTGCCGTACTTCGATTCCCCCAGCTGGAAGTAGGGCGTGTCGTCGGTCGCTTCGATGAAGTTGCCCTGGGCGTAGACGTGGAAGAGGCGCGGCGGCTCCTTGCCGATCTGGCCTCCCACCAGCAGGTTGGCATTCGCCTCGATCGAGGACTGCGCGAGGAAGGGCGCGTCGCGCCGGTGCATCTCGCGCAGCGCGTCGCCCACCAGCGCCGCGGCGTCGTACATCGAGGTCGAGTTCCAGATGGTGTCCTCGCCCTCCGGCGCCTTGGCGTGCCGGTCGAGGATGTTCACCACCCCCTGGGTCATCGCGAGGTTGCCCGAGGAGAGCACCACGATCACGCGGTCGTCCTTCTTCTCGTAGACGCGCATCTTCGAGAAGGTCGCGATGTGATCCACGCCCGCGTTGGTGCGCGAATCGGAGGCGAAGATCATCCCGGAATCGAGGCGGAGGGCTACACAATAGGTCATGGCGCGCTATCTTACTCGACCATTCTCGAGGAGAAGAACGACTGCTGGATCTGCGAGGAGAGATCCTCCATCGAATCCAGGAAGTCGGTGAGGTACTCGTGGAGGCCGCCGGCGAAGATCTCGGAAATGCGGCCGTACTGGAGTCCCGCGAGGATCTGGCCCGCGCGGCGCAAGGTTTCACCCGATTGCGCGTTCTGGACGTGCCCGAGGGTGTCGAACACCTGTCGCAGGCAAAAGCGCAGGCTCCTGGGTATGTCGTCGCGCAGCATCAATAGTTCCGCAAGCTTGAGCGGGGTGATCACGTCGCGGTAGACCTTGCGGTAGGCCTCGAAGGCCGCGACCGAGCGCAGCACCGCCGACCACTGGTAGTAATCGACCGCGCCGCCCACGTCCTTCACGCTCGGCAGCAGGATGTGATATTTCACGTCGAGGATGCGCGCGGTGGAGTCGGCGCGCTCCATGTGGGTGCCCAGGCGCGCGAACTCGTAGGCGTCGTCCCGGTGCATGGTGCCGAAGGTGACGCCCCTGAAGAGGTGGCTCCTCTCCTTCACCCAGTCGAAGAACGCGGAGACGCCGCGCGCGTGCATCTTCTCCTCGTCCATGTGCTGCATTTCGAGCCACGTGGAGTTGAGCACCTCCCACATCTCGGAAGTGATCGAGCCGCGCACCGCCCGCGCGTTCTCGCGCGCCTGCTTGGCGCACGCGTAGATCGACGACGGGTTCTCCGGGTCGAGCGCCATGAAGTGCAGCACTTCGCGCGCGCACACCTCGTTGTGGCGGCCCGAGAACGGGAAGAGCGTGCCGGTGATGTTGAGCGGCGCGAACCACTCCTGGTCCTGGAGCGCGGCCTCCTTCA
>JBDTXQ010000289.1:0-4186 GCA_040006115.1 Usitatibacter sp. | reverse complement strand
ACGAGCGGGGCGGTGTTGTAGCCGAGGATGCCCTTCAGGTCGCCGGACTCGGAGGCCTTCTTCATGATCGAGTTCACCTCGTCGACCGTGGTGTCGCGCGCGGCGACGAAGGAGAGGTCGACGATGGAGACGTTGATGGTGGGCACGCGGAACGCGAAGCCGTCCAGCTTGCCGTTCAGCTCCGGCAGCACCAGCCCCACCGCCGCGGCGGCGCCGGTCTTGGCGGGGATCATCGAGTGCGTGGCCGAGCGCGCGCGGCGCAGGTCCTCGTGGAACACGTCGACCAGCACCTGGTCGTTGGTGTACGCGTGGATCGTGGTCATGAGCCCGTTCACCACGCCGATCGCGTCGTGCAGGGGCTTCACCAGGGGCGCCAGGCAATTGGTGGTGCACGACGCGTTGGAGATCACCGTGTGCGAGGCTTTGAGCGTCTTGTGGTTCACGCCGTAGACCACGGTCGCGTCGACGTCCTTGCCGCCGGGCGCGGAGATGATCACCTTCTTCGCCCCGCCCTTGATGTGCGCCGAGGCCTTCTCCTTGGTGGTGAAGAAGCCGGTGCTCTCGAGGACCACGTCCACGCCGAGGCTGCCCCACGGGATCTGCGCCGGGTCGCGCTGCGCGAACACCTTGATGCGGTCGCCGTTCACGACCATGTGGTCGCCGTCGACCTCGACCTTGCCGGGGAACTTGCCGTGGGTGGTGTCGTGGCGCGTGAGGTGCGCGTTGGTCTCGACCGGTCCGAGGTCGTTCAACGCGACGATCTGGAGGTCGTGGGACTTGCCGTTCTCGTAGTGGGAACGAAGGATGTTGCGGCCGATGCGGCCGTAGCCGTTGATGGCGACGCGGACGGTCATGGGGTGGACGCTCCGAGGGAAGTGCGCGGGAAGCCGTCTATTTTATCCGATCGCGACCACCGGCCTTCGCAGCCGCCTCCCGGACCGGGCAACGACTCAGGGCGAATCGGCAGGCGCCACCAGCGCCGTCACGTCCTTCCACCCGTATGCGATCTCGGCAAAGTCGTGTTTGCCAAGGCGCTCGATCTTCTCGGCGAGCGCCTCGCCGCCGAGGGCCTCGTAGAACATGCGGGCGCGGTTCGCGCGCAGCACCCAGAGGAAGAACCCGAACATTCCGCGGCGCACGAAGTGGCGCGCGCACTCGCGCACGAGCTCTCGGCCCACGCCGCGGCGCTGGTGCTTCTGCAGCACGTAGAGCGCGTAGATCTCGCCGTCGAGGCGCTCGACGTCGGCGCGCGCGGGACCGCAGGAGGCGAAGCCGACGATCCTGCCCGCGCATTCCGCGACCCAGGTCGCGCAATCCCCCGAGTCGCGCGCGAGGCGCCGCTGCCACTCCGCGGCGTCGCGATGTCGCGTCACGCTGTTGATCACGTCGAGCGGAAGGATGCCCGCGTAGGTGGTGCGCCAGCTGTCGTGCTGGACGCGCGCGATGGCGGTGGCGTCGCCGCGCCCGGCGGCGCGCACCACGATGCGCGAGGCGACGTCAGACAACGCGCCTCACCGCCGCGACCAGGTGCTCGGCGTCGATGCCGAGGAACGCGTAGACGTCGGCGGCGGGAGCGGATTCGCCGAAGCGGTCGATGCCGATCACCTCGCCCTCGAGGCCCACGTACTTGCGCCAGGAGTCGGAGACGCCCGCCTCGATGGCGACGCGCGGCATGCCCCTGGGCAGCACCGACTCGCGCCACGCCGCGTCCTGGCGGTCGAAGGCGCTGGTGCAAGGCATGGAGACCACGCGAGCCGCGATGCCCGCTTCGGCGAGCGTCTTCTGCGCGGCCATCGCGATCGACACTTCCGACCCGGTGGCGATGATCGCCGCGCGTGGCGCTCCCTGCGCTTCGGCGAGCACGTAGCCGCCGCGCCGGATCGCCTCGATGGTGGCCGGCGCCCGCTTCATGAAGGGGAGCGCCTGGCGCGAGAGCGCGAGCGCGCTCGGGCCGTCCCTGCGCTCGATGGCCGCGGCCCACGCCACCGCGGTCTCCACCGTGTCGCACGGCCGCCACACGTCCAAGTGGGGGATGAGGCGAAGGCTCGCGACGTGCTCGATCGACTGGTGCGTGGGACCGTCCTCGCCCAGGCCGATGGAGTCGTGGGTGAAGACGAAGATGTTGCGCGCCTTCATGAGCGCGGCCATGCGCAGCGCGTTGCGCGAATAGTCCGAGAAAGTGAGGAACGTGCCCGAGTACGGGATGAAGCCGCCGTGGAGCGCGACGCCATTGCCGATCGCGGCCATGGCGAACTCGCGCACGCCGAAGTGGATGTAGTTGCCGGATTCGCCCGCCGTGACCGGCTTGGAGCCCGACCACATCGTGAGATTCGAGCCGGTGAGATCGGCGGATCCGCCGAGGAGGCCCGGCAGTTTCGGTCCGATCGCTTCGAGGGCGTTCTGGGACGCCTTGCGGCTCGCCACGCTCTCCGCTTTCTCGTTGGCGCTCGCGACCATCGCCTCGACGGTGGCCTTCCAGTCCGCGGGCAGCTCGCCCGCCATGCGGCGCTTGAACTCGCTGGCGAGCTCGGGATGCGCGGCCTGGTATGCGGCGAAACGCGCGTTCCACTCGCCTTCGATCCGCGCTCCGGAGGCGCTCGCGTCCCACTCGCGATAGACGGCCTCGGGGATCTCGAAAGGGGGATAGTTCCAGCCGAGTGCTGCGCGCGTGGCCGCCACTTCCTCGGCGCCGAGCGCCTCGCCATGGGCCTTCGCCGTGCCCGCGCGATGCGGCGAGCCCATGCCGATCACCGTCTTGCAGCAGATGAGCGTGGGCCTGTCGGTGCTTGCGCGCGCCTTCTCGATCGCGGCGGCGATCGCAGCCGAATCGTTGCCGTCCACGTCCGCGACCACGTTCCATCCATAGGCCGAGAAGCGTTTCGGCGTGTCGTCCCGGAACCACCCCTGCACTTTGCCGTCTATGGATATCCCGTTGTCGTCGTAGATGGCGATCAGCTTCGCGAGCCCCAGCACCCCGGCGAGCGACGCGCTCTCGTGGGAGATGCCCTCCATGAGGCAGCCGTCGCCGGCGAAGACATAGGTGAAGTGGTCCACGATCGCGTGGCCGGGCCGGTTGAATTCCGCTGCGAGGAGCTTCTGCGCGATCGCGAAGCCCACGGCGTTGGCGAGACCCTGGCCCAAGGGGCCGGTGGTGGTCTCCACGCCGGGCGTGTAGCCGAATTCCGGATGGCCGGGCGTGCGCGAATGGAGCTGGCGGAACCTGCGGATCTCCGCCATCGGCAAGTCGTAGCCCGACAGATGCAGCACGGCGTACTGGAGCATCGAGCCGTGGCCGTTGGACAGCATGAACCGGTCGCGGTCGGCCCAGTCGGGATTCTTCGGGTTGTGGCGCAGGAACCTGCGCCACAGCACTTCCGCGATCTGCGCCATGCCCATGGGCATGCCGGGATGGCCCGAGTTGGCCTGCTGCACGGCGTCCATCGCGAGGGCGCGGATGGCGTTGACGACATCGGCGTGGGAAGCTGGCGCTGCGGGCGTATCGGGCATCGGGAATTGTTTCGAAGGTAAGACGCGAAATGACGCGAGAACGGTTGAAATCGCTGTACGTGGCACAACTTATGCGATTATACTTGCGCACTTTTTCACCGCGATATTTTTCGCTTGGGTAAACCTCTGCAAGAAGGACAGCACCCGCCGCCCTGGGTCTAGGGGCGTCCCGCCATTGGCGGAACGCCCGAGGTCGCGCGAGGCAGTCCCTCCACTGCGGACTTTTGCTTGGAAGGGGGTATCGAAGTGAAGGGACTGCACATCATTGCCGATCTCTACAACTGCCAGAAGGGCGAGCTGCTGGTCTCGTCCCCGATGTTGAGGGAGCTCTGCGTCAAGGCTTGTACGGACGTAGGCCTCACGGTCCTCGGCGACCATTTCTACCAATTCGACGGTCATGACGGTGCCCAGGATGGCGGCGCCACGGGCGCGGTCGTGCTCGCCGAGTCGCACCTCGCCATCCACACGTGGCCGGAACGCGATGGCGCCACGCTCGACGTGTACGTCTGCAACTTCACCGCCGACAACACGGACAAGGCCGAGGCGGTCTACGCGACGCTGATGAAGGCCCTCAAGCCCGCCGACGTGATGGTGGAGCGCGTGATCCGTGGCAAAGACCTCCCGCTCAAGAAGCGCGTTGCCTGACAAGATCCTCGAGCGGCTGAACGAGGGGAGCGGC
>JBDTXQ010000288.1:0-4190 GCA_040006115.1 Usitatibacter sp. | reverse complement strand
CGCCTGCGCGCGGCTCGAACTGTCGCCCGTCGAGAGCGGGAATTTCCTGCGGATCGCCGGCGCCCGTCTCGACTGGGGCGTGGTCCTGGAACTCGCATCGCGCCACGGGCTGCGCCCATTGCTTTACCGGCATCTCGATGCGCTCGCTCCGGCGGCGGCGCCGAGGCCAATCTTCGTCGAGCTCTGGGGCTGCCACGAGTCCCTCGCGCGGCGCAACGCCGCGATGGCCGCGGAGTTGCTGTGCATCGTCGATGCCCTCGAGGCGAACGCCATCCCGTGCCTGCCGTACAAGGGCCCGGCGCTGGCGCAATCGGCCTACGGCGACCTCGCGTTGCGCGAGTTCGGCGACCTCGACATCCTCGTCGCTCCTGCGGACCTGATGCGCGCGAGGACGCTCGTGCAGGCACTGGGATATACCTCCCGCTATCCTCTCGCGCCGCCGCAGGAAGCGGCGCTCCTGCGCTCCGGGATGCATTACCACCTCGTCCTCGACCGCTCGGCGGGCGAATGGATGGTGGAGCTTCACTGGCGCACCGATCCCGATTATCCGGTGGAGCGCTGCGACGATCCGCAATGGTGGGAGACGCGCCCCAGGGCGGCCGTGGGCGCGGGCCGCGTGCGCGCGTTCTCGACCGAGGAGCTACTTCTGGTCCTCTGCCTGCACGGATCGAAGCATTTCTGGGCGAGCCTCGGGTGGCTCGTGGACGTGGCCGAGATGATCCGCCAGGAGCCGCGCATCGACTGGGCGTGGATCATCGCCAAGGCGCACGACCTCGCGGGCCGGCGCCGCCTCGCGCTGGGCCTGCATCTCGCCCATCGCCTCCTCGATGCGCCCTTGCCGCAAGAGGTTGCGGCGTACGTGCGCGAGTCGCGGATCGGCGCGCTTGCCGACGGCATCGTCGCGGGCCTCTTCACGCCGCGGTTCCACCCGCCCGGAGCCGCCGCGGCGCTTCGCCTCAACCTCGCGATGTTCGAGCGCCCGGCCCAGCGGCTCGCGCATTGCATGAACGTCGTCTTCTCGCCCACGCTGGTCGAATGGTCGCGCTGGCCGTTGCCCCGGCCGATGTTCTTCCTATACCTGCCGCTGCGCATGGCGCGCCTCACGACAAAGTATCTGGGCCGCTGGCTCGGCGGGGCCTGAGCGCGCGCCGGCCGCGTCACGAACGCCGCGCGCCTTCGAAACCGTTCTGCCGCCACGCTTCGAAGACCACCACCGCCACGGCATTCGAAAGGTTGACGCTGCGGTTGCCCGGGCGCATCGGCAAGCGCAGGCGCCGCTCGGGCGCGAATCCCTCCAGGATGTCGCGGGGCAGTCCCCCGGTTTCCCCGCCGAACACGAAAGCGTCGCCGCCCTGGAAGCGCGTCTCGGCATAGGGCGAAGTCCCGAGCGTCGACAAGGCGAAGAGGCGCCGCCCCTCGAGCGCTTCGCGGCAAGCCACCCAGCTGCGGTGCACGGCGATGTCCGCGAACTCGTGGTAGTCGAGCCCTGCGCGCTTCAACCGCTTGTCGTCCATGGAGAAGCCGAGCGGCTCGACCAGGTGAAGGCGTGCGCCGGTATTCGCGCAGAGGCGAATCACGTTGCCGGTATTGGGCGGGATCTCCGGATGGACGAGCACGACATCGAACACGCTAGCTCCTCACGGCGGGTGCCGGAGTCCGCGCGATCGCCCACACGCTCACGCGCGCCGCGCCCGCCGCTTTCAGCACCCGCGCAAGGGCTTCCACCGTCGCGCCCGTGGTCATCACGTCGTCGACGAGGACCACGTGCTCGCCCGCGAGGCGCAGGTTGCAGCCGAACGCATCGCGCAGGTTGGAGAGCCGCGCCTTGCGCCCCAATCCCGGTTGAGGCGTCGTGTCGCGCACCTTCGATAGAGCGGCAGGCGCATGGCGAATGCCGAGGCGTTCGCCCACCGCCTTTGCCAGCACCACACCCTGGTTGAAGCCGCGCTCGCGAAGGCGCGAAGGCGCGAGGGGGGGCGCGACCAAAAGGTCCGGGCGCTCATCGTCGCGCACGCGCGCGGCGAGCTCGAGCGCAAGCCACTTGCCGATCGCGAGGTCGCCCGAGTACTTGAAGCGCTGGATCAGCCGGTCGAGGGGAAAGCGGTATTCGAATGCCGCGAGCGCCGCGTCGAAAGACGGGGCGTGACGCAGGCATTGGCCGCAAACGCCGGCCGCCTGAAGCGAGATGGCGCAACGTTCGCACGCGCAGGCGAGGCGCGGGAGCGACGACGAGCACGCCGCGCACACGATCCGCTCCCCCGATGGGGCAGCGCACAGGCTGCAGTCCTGGCTGGGAAGCAAGCGCGTGGCTGCTGAATTTTTGAGCGCCCGCAAGGTTCGGGCCGCGAGAAAAGTTGACATTGCCTTAAACAACAATAATTATCATAGCCTTAGGAAGGCCGCTCATGGACACGATCGTCAAATTTCAAGCCCCCCCCGGGGTTCCCGTTCTCGCGCTCGAAGCACTCCGCGCACGCGCGCTCGCGTTGTACGCGCTCCCCCTCAACGACTTGCTGTTCGAAGCGCATACCGTGCATCGCGCTCATTTCGATCCGAACCGCGTGCAGCGCTCGACGCTCTTGTCGATCAAGACCGGCGGATGTCCCGAGGATTGCGGCTACTGCCCGCAGGCCGCACGCTATCACACGGGTGTCGAGGCCCGGGAGCTGCTGCCTCTCGCGGACGTGGTCGACGCCGCTCGCCTCGCGAAAGAGCATGGCGCAAGCCGATTCTGCATGGGCGCCGCCTGGCGCGGGCCCAAGGCACGCGACCTGGCGCCCGTGCTCGACATGGTGCGCGCGGTGAAGGCGCTGGGCCTGGAGACCTGCTGCACCCTCGGCATGCTGAAGGATGGCCAGGCCGAGGAGCTTCGCGACGCGGGCCTCGACTACTACAACCACAACCTCGACACGTCGCCCGAGTTCTACGGCGCGATCGTCACGACGCGCGAGTACCAGGACCGCCTCGAAACCCTCGAGCGCGTGCGCGGCGCCGGCGTGAAAGTGTGCTGCGGCGGCATCGTGGGCCTCGGCGAGTCGCGCGAGGCGCGCGCGGGACTCATCGCGCAGCTCGCGAGCCTCGAACCGCAACCCGAGTCGGTGCCGATCAACGACCTGGTGCGCGTCGAAGGCACGCCGCTCGAAGGCGCGGAGAAGCTCTCGTGGATGGAGTTCGTGCGCACCATCGCAGTGGCGCGCATCCTCATGCCGGCGAGCATGGTGCGCCTGTCCGCGGGCAGGACCGGGATGAGCGACGCGGTCCAGGCGCTTTGCTTCTTCGCCGGCGCCAACTCGATCTTCTACGGCGAGAAGCTCCTCACCACCGGCAATCCCGACGTGGCGCGCGACGACGCGCTCTTCAGGGCGCTCGGCCTCGAGCCGGCGTAGCGCGCGTGAGCCACCTCGCGGGACGGCTGGCCGCGGGCCTCGCCGATCTGCAAAGCCGCGACCTCGCCCGGGTGCGGCGCGTGATCGACTCTCCGCAGGGACCGCGCGTGCGCGAGCGCGGGCGCACGCTCGCAAACTTTTCCAGCAACGACTATCTCGGTCTCGCCAACCATCCGCGGCTTCGCGAGGCGGCCCACCGCGCGATCGACGAGTACGGCGTCGGCGCGGGGGCCTCCCCGCTCGTCTCGGGGCACCTGGCCGCGCACCATTCCGCGGAGCTGCGCTTCGCGGAGTTCAGCGCGATGCCGCGCGCCCTCCTCTTCGGCAGCGGCTACGCGGCGAACCTCGGCATCCTCGCGGCGCTGGGCGGGCGTGACGCCGAGATTTTTTCCGACGACCTGAACCACGCCTGCCTCATCGACGGGGCGCGCCTGTCGCGCGCGCAGGTGACGCGCTTCGGCCATGCCGACCTCGAGGGCCTCGCACGGCAGCTTCGCGTCTCGCGCGCGCAGGTGCGCGTGGTCGCCACCGACGCGGTGTTCAGCATGGACGGCGACATCGCGCCGGTGCCGGGCCTGCTCGCGCTTTGCGAGGAGCACGACGCGTGGCTCGTCCTCGACGATGCGCACGGAGTCGGAGTGCTGGGGTCGACGGGGCGTGGAACGCTCGAGCATTTCGGCATCGCGTCGCCGCGCATCGTCTACATGGCGACGCTAGGCAAGGCGCTCGGCGGCTACGGCGCTTTCGTCGCCGGGGCGGCGCCGATGATCGAATGGCTGGTGCAGCGCTCGCGCACCTACATCT
>JBDTXQ010000287.1:0-4207 GCA_040006115.1 Usitatibacter sp. | reverse complement strand
CGGCGCCAGGCGAGAGGCACCACCCTGCGCTCGGAAATCGCATAGCCGACGAGGGCTCCCATCATCCGGCCGTAGCGGCGTTCCTTCAACAACGCGCGGATGTATGGCTTGGGGGATTCGTTGAGCAGCGCGTCGCCGTCCCATCCGGTAAGCGCCACCCGTGCGTGTGCAACCTGCGCCTTGAGGAACTCGCCGAAGACCCCGCCCTCGGGCTCGTGAACGGGCTCGGGATGCGGGGTCTTCGCCGCGCCGAATCCTTCGTAAAGTCGGTAGTCGTCGCCGGCGCAGTAATGGATGGGGATCCCGATCCACTGAGCGGCGAGGCCCGCGAAGTGCCGCTCTTCATCCGGAATGATGCGATCGAACACCACCGTGAAGGCCTTCAGCTCGAACGGTTGCTCGCCGCGCGCGAGCAAGCCCTTCGCGACGGCCGCGATCGATGTCGAGTCGAGTCCGCCGCTCATCGACAGCCCCACGCGGCGAGTCCGGAGGCGATCGGCGATCGCGATTTCCAGCAACTCCCGGAATCGTTGCACGTAGTCGCCCGCGGGGCGGTGGCGGACCTCGGCGGGAGGAAACGTCCAGTAGCAGGCGGGCCTCGACCTTTGGGCGCCGGGCGAAAAGGTCAGGCAGTGGGCCGGGGGCAACCGCCGGATGTCGGCGAACACGGTGGACTCGGCGTCCTGGCTTGCGTCGAAGAGGAGGAAGTCGGCGATCGCGAGATCGTCGAGCACACCCGAGATTGCCGGGTGCGACCTCACACACTCGAGCGTGTTGCTGAAGACGACGCACTCCCCGACGCGGGCGTAGAAGAACGGCTTCACGCCGAAATGGTCGCGCGCGAAAAAGAGGCGCCGCCGGGGCGCATCCCAGATGGCGAAAGCAAAGTCGCCGATGAGGTACTTCGGGCAATCCTCGCCCCAGGCGTGGTAGGCGTGCAGGACGAGCTCCGCGCCGCTCGCCTCATCGACACGCCCGCGGCCTGCCGCGCGCAGCTTTTCCTTCAAGTCTTCCTGTCCGTCGATGCGCGCATCGGCGGTGATCCACGCCGAACCGTCGAGGCTGCAAGGCAGGCGCGCGCGATCGTCCTCGGGAGTGGTGCGAAGCATGGCATGGCCCAGGGCCGCGCAGCCCTCGATCCAAATCTCCTGCGCGTCCGGGCCCCGGTAGGCGAGAAAGTCCGTCATCGAGCGTATCGAGGCGCGGTCGGCCGGCGCCCCGTCGAGATGGACGATGCCGCAGATGCCGCTCATTTGGAGGCTGGTTCCGAGAGCGGATCGGTGCGTTCGAACGCCGCGAAACGCTCGTGCACGTCGCGATCCTCGAGTAGCGGCTCACCGCGATGCTCGATCCACGCATGGGCCTGGAGACGGTCGCCCTCCTTGCGCACGCCGATGCGCAACTGCGTGGCGATGCGCCGGCCGCGCAGCAGCCATTGGAGCGTGAGGGCTTTCGGCAGGCACCTCGCGCCGCCCGGGACGCAGCGCGCGGCGGCGGCGAAGACGCGAGCCATCCGACGGACGACATCGGCTTGGGCAGCCTCGCCGGCCGGTGTTTCAGCGCGCCCGAGAAGGGCCTGAACGCGGCGCAGCCCGAGGCAACGCAGCGTCACGGCAACGAGGGGGATGCAAGCGAAGGCGGCGAAGAAGAGGCGGCGCTCGTCCGTGGTGAGGGCGCCGAAGCCGGCGACTTTAGTCCTCAGCGACATGGATCAAGCCGGCGGCTGAGAGCTTCTCGACGAACGTCGATAGGTCGGCGCGCAAAAGCGCTGGCTCGACCTCGTATTCATCCGCGAGCATCCGGTAGGCGTCCTCCATCGAGGGGGAGGCGGTGAGCGCGGCCCACATGCGGGTCCCGACGTCGTCGAGTCCAAAGTACGACTCGCTGCGCAGGTTGAGCAGGACCGATTCTCCGCCGAGCTCGCGGACCAGGACTCCCTCCGGCACCGTCACCCGGCCCCTGAAAGTCGAGCTCACCGGCGGTCCCCGTTACGCCTGTCACCGAATCCGAGCCGTTTCGGCGCGCAACCCGTTAAAAAGACTAGGCTTTTCTTACGATTTTGTGCGAAAATCACTTGTTAGGCCCTGCCCCCGGTAATAGGATCGAAAAGTTAAACTTAGCCCATGAGCGCCGTGCTTCCCCGAACCATGAAAACCTTTGCGCTGCCTTGGCGTTTGCCGCGCCGCGTCGTCGCGCTCGCGTGCGCCGTTTGCGGCTTGGCCGTAACCTGCGCGGCGCTCGCACAGGATGCAGAAGTCCTCGCCTTGAAGCAGTCCGAGTCGCTCAGCCTGGGTTTTGCCAAGGCGGCCGCGCCGCAACCGCGTGCCAGCTTCAAAGATTACCGCATCGGCTCCGAAGACCTCCTCGAGATCCAGGTTTTCGGCGTCGACCAGCTGAGCCGCACGGTGCGCGTGAATTCGCTCGGCCGCATCTCGCTGCCGCTGGTCGGGGCTGTCGAGGTGGGCGGCCTCACCGTGCAGGAAGCGGAGACCCTGATCGCGGGCCTCCTCACCAAGTCATACCTGCAGAACCCGCAGGTGAGCCTTTTCGTGAAGGAATTCACCAACCAACGCGTGACCATCGAGGGCGCGGTGAGCAAGCCCGGCATCTATCCGCTACGGGGCCAGACCACGCTCCTGCGCTCGCTCGCCATGGCCGGCGGCCAAGGAAGCCTTTCGGACATGAGCGAGGTCATGGTCTTTCGCACCGGCGCGCAGGGCGTTCGCGAGACCCAGGTATTCGATGTCGAGCGCATCCGCCGCGGCGAGCTCGACGACCCCCAAGTCCTCAACGACGACCTGATCGTCGTGAACCGCTCCAAGGCGCGCACGATCATGAAGGACTCGATCTTCCGCGACGTGCTCGACGCCATCAATCCGTTCTCCCCGCTGGTCCCGCGTTAATCCCATGAATCCGACCGAGCGCCCCACGCACATCTCCCAGGGACGCGGCACCGCTGTCGCACTGCAGCGTCCGGGCTTTCCCGACCTCGCCGCGAACCTCGCGACCGGCGACCGACTCGAGCAGGCCTTCAACCTGCGCGACCTGCTGCGCATCTTCCTCAAGCGCAAGTGGACGATCCTCATCATCTTCGTGGTGTTCGCGCTGTTTTCCGTGGTGCGCACCTACATCTCGCCGCCCGTCTACCGCGCCTCGACCACGATCCAGATCGAAAAGTTCGTCCCGCGCGTATTCGACTTCAAGGAAGTGCAGCCGATGGAGCTGACGGACGACAGCTCGGACTTCTATTTCACCAACTACGAGCTGCTGAAGAGCCGCACGCTCGCCGAACGCGCCGTGGAGGACATCGGGCTGCGCAGGAAGCCGCCGCCGGAGAGCGTCCCGCTGCAGCCCGCCAAGTCCGGCGCGGGGCCCGGCACTTCCCAAGGCGGCCTCGTCGAGGATCTCTTCAACCGCATTCGAAACGGTCCCCCGGCGGTCGACTTGGACCCGGCGACCCGCGACGACAATGCCCTGGTGGGCGCGTTCCAGTCGTCCCTCACCGTGGAGCCGATCCGCCGCTCGCGCCTGGTGCGGCTGCACTTCGACAGCACCGATCCCTTCTTCGCCGCGAAGGCGGTCAACACGCTCGCGCAGTCGTTCATCAACATCAACCTCGAGCGCCGTTTCGAGGCGTCGGCTTACGCCAAGACATTCCTCGAGGAGAAGCTCGCGCAGACCAAGGCGAAGCTCGAGGACTCGGAGAGCGACCTGGTGAAGTACTCGCGCGACCTCGAGGTGGTGAGCGGCGACGAGAAGCAGAACGTCTTCAGCCAGAACCTCCAGGAGTTCAACACCGCGGTCGCCAAGGCGGAGCAGGAGCGCATCCGCACCGAGGTGCTGCTCAAGCAGGCGCAGGACAACCCCGACTCCCTCCCGGCGATCCAGGAGAACCGGCCGCTGCAGGCGCTCAAGCAGAACAAGGCCAAGCTCGAGGCGGAATACCAGGAAAACCTCGCGGTCTACAAGCCGGCGTTTCCGAAGATGCAGCAGTTGCAGGGCCAGATCGCCGAGGTCGACAAGCAGATCAAGGCCGAGTTCAGCGAGGTGCGCAAGTCCGCCGCGGCGACTTTCCGCTCGGCGCGCTCGCAGGAGCTCATGCTGCGCGAGCGCCTGTCGGGGACCAAGCAGCAGCTCCTCGACCTCCAGGGGCGCAGCATCCGCTACAGCATCCTCAAGCGCGAGGTCGACACCAACCGCACGCTCT
>JBDTXQ010000286.1:0-4208 GCA_040006115.1 Usitatibacter sp. | reverse complement strand
AAGTTCGCCGCGGTGCTGCCGATCATGACGCCGGTGCTCCTCATCGGCGGCATGACCACCGGCCTCTTCACCGCCACCGAGGGCGCCATTGCCGCCTGCGTATGGGCGCTCTTCCTCGGGCTCGCCTGGTATCGCACCCTCAGCTGGAAGATGCTGGTGAAGGCGTCGATGGACACCATCGAGACCACGTCCGCGGTGCTCCTCATCGTGGCGGCCGCGTCGATCTTCGGCTGGATGCTCACCGTCACGCGCACCACCGAGATGATCGCGACGTGGGTGCTCTCGGTCACGAGCTCGCCCGCGGGGTTCCTCCTCCTCGCGAACCTCCTCATGCTCTTCGTGGGGTGCTTCCTCGAGCCCACGGCGGCGATCACCATCCTCGTGCCGATCCTGCTGCCGATCGTCCACAAGCTCGGCATCGACCCGGTGCACTTCGGCCTGGTGATGGTGCTGAACCTCATGATCGGGCTGCTGCATCCGCCCATGGGCCTGGTGCTCTTCGTGCTCGCGAGGGTCGCGAAACTCTCGGTGGAGCGCACCACCATGGCGATCCTGCCGTGGCTGGTGCCGCTCCTCGTGAGCCTCGCGATAGTGACGTATATTCCGCAGATCAGCCTCTGGCTGCCGAACTACCTCAAGTAGGAATTGCCATGCTGCGAGAGACTCCGCTCTACCTTCGCCTGAATCCCGCCGACGACGTCGTCATCGCCTGCCGCGAGCTGGACGCCGGCACCAACCTCCTCCATGAGAACGTGGTCTGCCGCGACCGGATCCCCGCCGGCCACAAGGTCGCCACGCGCGCCGTGGCGAAGGGCGAGCCGGTGCGCCGCTACGCGCAGATCATCGGCTTCGCGACGCAGCCGATCTCCGCGGGGGCTCACGTGCACGTCCACAACCTGGAGGTGCGCGATTTCGCTCGCGACTATGCCTACGGGGAGGGCTACCAGGCGACGAAATTCGTGGACGAGCCCGCGACCTTCCAGGGCATCGTGCGCGCCGACGGGCGCGTGGCCACGCGCAACTACATCGGCATCCTCTCGACGGTGAACTGCTCGGCCACGGTGGCCAAGCACGTCGCGGAGGCTTTCAAGGGCGAGGCGCTCGCCTCCTTCCCCAACATCGACGGCGTGGTCGCGCTCACCCACACGGCCGGTTGCGGAATGGACACGACCGGCGAGGGCATGGATATCCTGCGCCGCACGCTCGCCGGCTATGCGCGCCACGCGAACTTCTCCGGCGTGCTCATCATCGGCCTCGGCTGCGAGGCGAACCAGATGGATGCGCTCTTCTTCACGCAAGGCCTCGCCCAGGGGCCATTGCTGAAGGCGATGACGATCCAGGACAAGGGCGGCACCGCGAAGGCGGTGGCCGAGGGGGTGAAACTTGTCCACGAGATGCTGCCCGCCGCCAACCAGGTGACGCGCACCACGGTCCCCGCGAGCCACATCGTGGTGGGGCTGCAATGTGGCGGCTCCGACGGCTACTCGGGAATCACGGCGAATCCCGCGCTCGGCGCGGCGGTGGATCTGCTGGTGAAGCACGGCGGCACCGCGATCCTTTCTGAAACGCCCGAGATCTACGGCGCCGAGCATCTTCTGACGCGTCGCTCGTGCCGCCGGGAGGTAGGCGAGAAAATTGTGGAGCGCATCCACTGGTGGGAGGAATACACCGCGCGCAACAAGGGCGAGATGAACAACAACCCGTCGCCTGGCAACAAGGCGGGCGGGCTCACCACCATCCTCGAGAAATCTCTCGGGGCCGTGGCGAAGGGCGGAACCACGGGGCTCATGGGCGTGTACGAGTACGCCGAGCCCGTGACCGCGAAGGGCTTCGTCTTCATGGACACGCCGGGCTACGACCCGGTGTCGGCGACCGGACAGGTGGCGGGCGGCGCGAACATGATCTGCTTCACCACCGGGCGCGGCTCCGTGTACGGTTGCAAGCCGTCGCCATCGCTCAAGCTCGCCACCAACACGCCGATGTACGAGCGGATGGAGGACGACATGGACATCAACTGCGGGCAGATCGTCGACGGCTCGCTCAGCGTGCAGGACGCGGGCGAGAAGATCTTCCGGTTGATCCTCGCGACCGCGTCGGGCGAGCCCAGCAAGAGCGAGATGCATGGCTTCGGGCAGGATGAATTCGTGCCTTGGTACCTGGGCGCGGTGATGTGATCACGGTGAACGCGGATAAACATAAAGGAGGAAGAGTGATGAGGCAGTCGATGAAATGGTTGCTCGGGGCGGTGGCAATCGCCGCGGCCACCGGTGCGATGGCGCAAACCAAGCTGAAGTGGGCGCACGTGTACGAGACGAGCGAGCCGTACCACACGGCCGCGCTTTGGGCGGCCGGCGAGATCAAGAAGCGCACCAGCGGGCGCTACGACATCGAGGTGTTCCCGGCCTCGACGCTCGGCAAGGAGACCGACATCAACCAGGGCCTCACGCTGGGCACGGTCGACATCATCTACACCGGCCAGCTCTTCGCGGGGCGCACCTACGGCCCGCTCGCGATCGGCGGCGCGCCGTACATGTTCCGAGACTTCGACCACTGGAAGCGTTACTCCACGAGCCCGCTCTTCCGCGAGCTGGGCGACGGCTACCAGAAGGCGGGCGGCAACAAGGTGGTGGCGATCACCTATTACGGCGAGCGCCACGTCACTTCGAACAAGGCGATCAACAAGCCCGACGACATGAAGGGCCTCAAGATCCGCGTGCCGGACGCGCCGCTCTACACGATGTTCCCGCGCGCGGTCGGCGCCAACCCGACGCCGATCGCCTTCGCCGAGGTCTACCTCGCATTGCAGAACGGCACCGTGGACGCGCAGGAAAATCCGCTGCCGACCATCGACGCGAAGAAGTTCTACGAGGTGCAGAAGTACATCGTGCTCACCGGCCACATCACCGATGCGCTCCTCACCATCGTATCGGGCGGCACCTGGAACAAGCTCTCCGACGCCGACAAGGCGACCTTCGACGCGGTGCTCAAGGAGGCGGCCGCCCGGGCGACCGGCGAGATCATCGCCATCGAGAAGAAGATGAGCGCGGAGTTCGAGAAGCGCGGCAAGATCGTCGTCCGGGTCGACCGCAAACCGTTCCGTGACGCCACCATGAAATTGCACAACGGTCCCGACGCCACCTGGCCCAAGGACGTCTACGACAAGCTGCAAGGACTCTAGCGGGACAACCCGCCGCTGGATAAAAAAAGGCCCTGAGTACATAGACTTAGGGCCTTTTTCTTTGAGACGGCGCGCGATAGATTGGGGCCATCGGCAGTGCAATCGCAGGCGTCAACGCCACGAATATTGCAGGAATGTGAAGCATGTGAAGGGGGCATTGGCCCATTCGACTGTAGGAGAAGGGCTACAAAGCCTCGGATTGTTCCGACAGGTGAATCATCGTCGGCCTGCTTCATGACAAACCCGGTAAAAATATTATGGTTCCAACAGTTCCCCGCCACCTGGACTAGGAAACACATGGACAACACGATACTTGTCGTAGAGGACGATCCCGAGTTGCAAGAAGTCCTCACCCTCAATCTTCAGAACGCGGGCTACAAGGTCCTTCGCGCGAGCACCATCCGCCAGGCGGAGGCGCTCGTCAACACGACGCTCCCGCAACTGATCCTCCTCGACTGGATGCTGCCCGATACTCCGGGCCTGTCGTTCGCGCGGAAGCTGCGCAGCGAATCGCGCACGCTCGGGGTGCCGATCATCCTGCTCACCGGGCGTGACGGCGAATCGGACAAGATCACCGGCCTCGAAGCGGGAGCCGACGACTATCTCATCAAGCCGTTCTCCCCGCGCGAGCTGCTCGCGCGCATCAAGGCCGTGATGCGCCGCTGCTCACCGCAGCACGCCGACATGGTGGTGGAGATCGCGGGCCTGCGCCTCGATCCGGCCTCGCGCCGCATCGTCGGCAACGGGCAGGACATCGAGCTCGGCGCGCTGGAATTCCGCATGCTGCGTTTCTTCATGACGCACCCGGGCCGCGTCTACAGCCGCGCGCAGCTCCTCGACGAGATCTGGGGCAACAACGTCTACGTCGAAGAGCGCACCGTCGACGTGCACATCCGCCGCCTGCGTCAGGCGCTCGAGCCCACCGGTCACAAGGACCTTCTCGAAACCGTACGCGGCGTGGGTTACTGCTTTCGCCGCGACCTTCCGCAGGACATGACAACTCGTGACACGGTCATGCTCCGTCCGACCC
>JBDTXQ010000285.1:0-4210 GCA_040006115.1 Usitatibacter sp. | reverse complement strand
AGCCTTCCAGCGGCACGGTGGCGGCATTGGGATCGATGCGCTGCGTCGCCTCGGGCCGGTAGGCCGGGTCGAGCTTCTGGATCTTCATGGTCTTGTCGGCCTCGCGCACGGGCTTCTCGGCGGGCGTGGGCGTGGGCCCGAGGCGCTGCGTGTCCTGGGGCTCATCGATGCGCTGCGTGTCCTCCGGGCCCGCTGCGGCCATCCGTTGGGTGCTCTGGACGTCGATGCGCTGCGTGCTCTGCGCGTCCACGCTCAATTTCTGGGTCTTCATCGGATCGAAACCCGCGGCCGGCGCAGGCCTGGCCAGGTGCGCGAACGCGTCGTCGCCGATGAGCGGGGCCTCGGCAGCCTTGGGCGCGGCCGGCGCGGGGGCGGGCTTCGGCGCGGGCTTCGGCGCGTCGAAGGTCGCCATCTTCATCGTCTGCATGAGCTCCACGGGCACCTGCT
Organism: Usitatibacter sp.; assembly: GCA_040006115.1. Taxonomy (GTDB): domain Bacteria; phylum Pseudomonadota; class Gammaproteobacteria; order Burkholderiales; family Usitatibacteraceae; genus Usitatibacter. Next base: position 3,763 of record JBDTXQ010000285.1, on the reverse strand, counting down.
GCTCGGCGCGCCCGGCCGGGACGGGCGTCTCTGCGAGCGAGGCGCGCGCGTCGTGCACGGAGACGCGCTGGATCAGGCCATCGATCATCTCGCGCTGCTTCTTCAGCTCGCCCTCGACGCCCCTCAGGATCGCCATCTGCTCGTTGATCGAGGTGGTCTTCTCGTTGATCTTGGCGAGGTTGTCGAGGCGTGACTGCAGCTGCGCCTTGTGGTCCTTGATCTGCACTTCCAGCGGCAGCACCACGGCCCGCAGCCAGCGCTCCGTCTGGGTCTTGGCGTCGCCGAAGTTGCGGCGCGCCTCCTTCACCAGCGTCGCGTAGAAATTCTTCACCACGAAGTGCTTTTCCTTCACCACCACGTTGACCGGGTCCTTCACGAAGGCCTCGGTCTGCATCACCAGGAGCTGCAGCTTGGTGCGGTGCGGGTCGAGGTCGAGCGCCGGGATCGTCATCTTCTGGAAGCCGAACTTCTCGATGAAGGTGTTGTAGACGCCCTGCATCAGCTTCTTGATGTCCTCCGAGGCCGCGAAGGTTCCCTCGAAGTCCTCGTTCATGTTCTTCACCAGCGAGTTCATGCCGCGCTGCAGGGTGATCGTGGTCCACGAATCCTCGATCGTCTGCGCGCTCTTCGCCAGAGCCGCGTCGAGCTTCTGCGCGTTCAGCATGTCGAGGAGCGCCGTCTTCTTGGCGCTGAATTGCGCGTGGTTCACCTTGTACTCGGCGAGCGCCGCGTTATAGGCGTTCTTCTCCGCGGTGATCTTGCCCCAGAGCTTGATGACCACCTCGCGGCTCTTGCCGACCAGGCCGTTCAGCTCGCCGATCTCGGTCTGGTTAGCCTGCTGCTTCTTCGCGACGGACGCGCGCGACGAGGCCATCATGCCGCCGATCTCGTTCACCACCGCCTTGCACAGGATCTGGCGCTTCATCGGCACCACTTCCTCGGCGAGGAATTTCTCGAGCGCCTCGATGCCGCTCTTCCTGATGAGGCCGGCGTCCTCGCGGATGCGCCCGAGCAGGCCCTTCTGCGCGGAGATCGGGAAGATGCGCTCCCTGGGCAAGTGCAGGTGCTGCGAAGTGGTCTCGACCATGCGCGCGATCGCCTTCTCGATCTCCGCGGGCGTCTTCAGCTCGTCCCACATGAGGTCGATCTTGTTCAGCACCGCGATCTTCTGGGGCAGGCCCGCCTTCACGTAGCGGTCCCAGATCTCCATGTCGCTCTTGGTGACGCCGGTGTCGATCGAGAGGAGGAAGAGGATCGCGTGGGCGCTGGGAATCGTGCTCACGGTGAGCTCGGGCTCCATGCCCATGGCGTTCAGGCCCGGCGTGTCGAGGATCGAGATGCCGTTGGTGAGGAGCGGGTGCGGGTAGTTGATCATCGCGTAGCGCCACGCGGGGACCTCGACCAGCTCCTCCTCGCCGGGGAGCTCGCCCTTCTCGTTCACCATGGGCGCGAGGCCCAGCATGCGGGCTTCCAGCGCGTAGACCTTCTTCGTGTCCGCGAGCGCCTTCAGCGACTTCTTCATGTCGGCGGCGGAGCTCGTGTTCAGGCGGATCTTGCTCCACTCGATCGGCATGTTCTTCAGCTGCGAGATCGACTCGTCGCGATAGCGCGTCTCGACCGAGAGCAGCTTCAGGTACGGCTCCTCGCTGGGGTCGTGGAAGATCTCGGTCGGGCACATGGTGGTGCGCCCGACGTCGGAGGGCAGGAGGCGCTCCTTGAAGCTGGAGAAGAAGAGCGCGTTGATGAGCTCGGACTTGCCTCGCGAGAACTCGGCAAGGAAGGCGAGCATGAGCCGGCCCTTGTTCAGGTTCTCGAGGAGGTCGTAGAAGCGGATCGACTGCTGGACGTCGAGGTGCCCGTTGGATTCGAGCCAGTCGTGGTACGCGTGGACCGACTGCGTGAGGTCCTCGCGCCAGCGGTTGTACCGGGCGATCTCGGTCTCGAAGCGGTTCGAGGCGGCGGCGTCCATTGCGGGGGCGGCGTTGTCTAGTCCCTGGGATGGGCCCAGTGTACCCGCGTTTCGCCAGAATTATTAGTGACTTGGGACACAACGCGCCGAGAAAAAACCGGGCTCGGCCCGGTTTTTCGCCGCACCTGGAACGCGGTCAGGCGGCGCGGATGCAGCCCAGGCGCATGCCGCGCAAGGAGCGCAGCGGCAGGAAGCGGGCGCGCAGGCCCGGGCCCGCGTCGAGCGACTCGCGGCGGTGCGTGCCGGCGGCCTCGAGCTCGCCGGCGAGCGCGAGGAAGCGCTCGCGCCACTGGGCTCGTTGCTCGGAAGGGAAGCGGGTCTTCATGGATGCAAGCCTGAGCGCGAACGCTGGGGAAATCCGCGGCCCAGTGCGCATCGCGGGCACCGACAATCGGACGAGCGATTGTGCGTTCACGCACTTTCCCTCAGGCAAAGGCGCGCAGCGAGGCCACGTTGGCGATCACGGTCGCGGCGATGGGGGCGAAGAAGGCGAGGGTCACGAGGATGGCGAATGTCATTTCTGTCTCCGGTCGGTTGGCTTGCGTTGAACTGATGCCAGGACTCTAGGCGGGCGCCCTCGCCGCGGCCATCCGAAAGCGACAAAGTGCGAATTTCGAGGGCCGAATGCCGCGGGAAGCGGGCGAACGTGCCGCGGCCTAGGCCGCGAGGCGCATTTCCTCGACGAACTCGGGCGCTTCGATGGCCTCTTCCGGCGCCTTGGCGAAGGGCATCGTCTCGAATCCCACGGCCGGGAGAGCTTCGCCGGCGGGCAGCAGGAGGGTGCCGCGCTCACCGCCGAGGTACAGGGCGACGTTGATGGCGAAGATCGTCACGACGGGGGCGAGCAGCGCGACTTCCTGGATCATGTTCATTTGTCCTGTCCTTTGCGTGGGTTCGGTTCACTCGCGCGCTGTGCGCCGCGCTTGAAACGAACATTACGCACGTAACCGAATCGATTCCGTAGCGGATTCGGCCCCCGGGGACAGGAGAAAACGGGCCGGCGAGTGCCGAATAATCGGCGCCCGGCGAGTCGAGCTCAGGCGCTAGAGAAGCGCCCGCGCGAGCATTCGCGCGATCTCGCCGTCGAGCCAGGCCACCGGCAGCATCAGCAGCAGCTGAAAGAAGATGAGTACGAAGATCGGCGAGATGTCGACTCCGCCGATGGGCGGGATCACGCGCTTCACCGGTTTCATGAACGGGTTGGTAAGCGCGTTGAAGAACGGCGCCACCGGGTGGTAGGGATTCACCCACGAGAGCACGGCGCCGATGATGAGCGCGCCCATGAAGACGTAGATCGAAAGGCGGATCAGGCGCACGAACGACATGAAGAGGAGCACCGAGAGCACCGCGGGATTCTCCAGCGGCGAGCCGCCCACCAGCAGCAGGAGCACGAACTGCAGCAGGAACTCGAACGCCCACGCGACGATGATCGAGGACCAATCGAGCTTCGCGATGCCGGGAACCACGCGGCGCAGCGGCTTCACCGCCCAATCGGTGAGCGCCATGGTGAAGTAGGCGATCGGGTTGCGCGAGGGGGCGCGGAAAGCCTGCATCCAGAAGCGCACCAGCGCCGCGAGGATGAAGAGGCTCGCGAGGGTGTCGAGGACGAATGCGATCGCCTGGATCGCCATGTCAGTCTTTGCCGAGCGCGGCGCCCAGCTCGCGCGAGCGCTCGCAGGCCGCCCGCACAGCGGCGACGAAATGGTCCTTCACCTTCGCCTGCTCGAGCACCTCGAGCGCGCGCTCAGTGGTGCCGCCCTTGGAAGTGACCTGGGCGCGCAGCGCCGCGGGATC
>JBDTXQ010000284.1:0-4215 GCA_040006115.1 Usitatibacter sp. | reverse complement strand
CGCGTGAAGATGGGCCAGACCTCGAACGTCATCGCGCTGGTGAAGGCGGACGGCAAGAACTACTACGCGACCAAGGAAGTGAAAGTGACCTTGGGCGGTTGCGGCGGATAAGGAGGACACCATGGCAGACCCGATGAAGATTCGCGCGAAGATGGAAGGCGACAAGGTCGATGTTCGCGTGCTGATGAGCCACGAGATGGAGACCGGCCAGCGCAAGGACCCGAAAGGCGCCGCTATCCCGGCGTGGTACATCCAGAACGTCACCGCCACCCACAATGGCCGCACCGTGCTGTCCGCGGAGTGGGGCCCGGCGGTGTCGAAGAACCCGTTCCTCGCCTTCAAGTTCTCCGGCGGCAAGCCCGGCGACAAGGTGGCGATCACGTGGACCGACAACCACGGCGACAAGCGTACGGACGAAGCCGTCATCACCTCCTGACGCAAGGAGCCACCATGAGAGGCGCGAAACTGTTTCTGGCCACGGCGATCGCCGCCGTGGCGCTCAACGTGGGTGCCGTCCAGGGCGACCCGGTGAAGGTCGTCTACCACGTGAACGAGAACCTCGAACAGGCGAGCAACGCCATCCGCAATATCCGTAACCACCTCACCGCGGATCCGACCGCCAAGATCGTCGTCGTGACGCACGCGGGGGGCATCAACTTCCTCCTGCAGGGCGCGAAGGACAAGAACGGCAATCCCTACGAGGTCGCGGTGCAGGACCTGGTGAGCAAAGGAGTCGACTTCCGCGTCTGCGCCTTCACGCTCAAGTCACGCAACATCGACCCGAAGACCGTGCTCGAGGAGGCGAAGATCGTGCCCTCCGGCGTCGCGGAGGTAGGCCGCCTCCAGGCCCAGGAGGGGTACGTCTACCTCAAGCCCTGAAGCCTCAAGCGCGAGCCGGCGCAAGACCAGCGCGTATCCCGAACTCACGAGGAGAAAACCTTGAACCGGATTCGACGGATCGTATCGGTTGTCTGCATGGCGGGCGCGATGGGCGCCGGCGCCGTTCTCGCGCAGCAGCGCACCGCGGTCGAAGAGATCGAGCGCTATCGCGCGGCGCTGGGGGACGACAACCCCGCCGAGCTCTGGGAGGCGCGCGGCGAGGCGCTCTGGAAGGAAAGGCGCGGCCCCAACAAGGTCTCGCTCGAGCGCTGCGACCTGGGCCTGGGGCCCGGCGTGGTGAAGGGCGCCTATACCGTGCTGCCGAGATACTTCCCGGATTCCAGCAAGGTCGAGGACCTCGAGTCGCGGCTGGTCACCTGCATGGTGAAGCTGCAGGGCTTCTCGCCGGAGGAGGCGAAGAAAAATCCCTTCGGCGGCCCGGGCAAGAAGGTGCCGATGGATGCCCTCGTCGCTTACGTCACTTCCGCATCGCGCGGCATGCCGATGAACGTCGTCGCCTCGCACCCGAAGGAGCAGGAGGCCTACGAGGTCGGCAAGAAGATCTTCTTTTTCCGCGGCGGCACGCACGATTTCGGCTGCGTCACCTGCCATGGCGGGGACCACCAGCGCATCCGGCTGCAGGACCTGCCGAACCTCACCAGGCAGGCCGACGCGCGCAGGGCCTACACCTCGTGGCCCGCCTACCGCGTCTCGCAGGGCGAGGTGCGCTCGTTCCAATGGCGCCTGAACGATTGCTTCCGTCAGCAGCGATTCCCGGAGCTGGAGTTCGCCTCGCCGGCCTCGATCGCGCTCACCATGTACCTGGCGAAGAACGCCAACGGCGCCGCTTTCAACGCGCCTTCCATCAAGCGCTGAAACCGGAGGAGCCATGAAAAGGAAAACGATTGCAGCGCTCGCGCTCGCGCTGACGGGCGCCGCCGGCTGCGCGTCGATGATGATGGAGCACAGCGACCGGTCGGCCGAGGCCTTGGCGATGATGAAGGCATCCTTCCAGGCGCACGGCCAGGCCAGGCTCGATCGCCTCGACCAGGACGACGTGCAGCGCACTTGCAGCCGCTACAACGTGGACGATCCCGTTCCACGGGATCTGGCCGAGCGCATCGAAAAGGAGCAACTCGCGCTCATCAAGTACCCGCAGGGCAGCCTCATGGGCGACTGGAAAGCGGGCGAGCACATCGCCCAGACGGGCGTCGGCATGCAATACAGCGACGATCCGACGAAGCCCGCCGGCGGCAACTGCTACGCGTGCCACCAGCTCACCAAGGCCGAGGTTTCGTACGGCACCATTGGGCCGCCGCTCTACCAGTTCGCCAAGCAGCGCGGCTTCACTCCTGAGATGCAGAAGTACGCTTACGGGAAAATCTACAACTCGGAGGCGTTCTCGGCCTGCTCGAGCATGCCGCGGTTCGGCCACAAGGGCATCCTCACCGAACAACAGATCAAGGATGTCGTGGCGCTGCTGATGGATCCGGAATCGCCGGTCAACAAATGATGCGGCGCGCGGCGGCGGCGCTGACGGCGCTCGCCGGCGCGGCCTTCGGCGCGGATGCGACCTTCACGGTTCGCACCCTCACGCCGGAGGCGTCCCTCAAGGCCGCCGAGGCCGCCCTCGCCAAGTGCCGCGCGGAGGGATACCAGGCGACGATCGCGGTCGTTGATCGCAGCGGTGTCACGCAGACCCTGCTGCGCGATCGTTACGCCGCGCCGCACACCGTGGACACGGCACAGCGCAAGGCGCGCACCGCGCTCAATTTCAGGATGGATACGGTGGCGCTCGATCGCGAGCTCGCAGCCGGAAGGCCTTCTGCCGGCATCCGCTACCTGCCCGACGTGGCCGCCATCGCCGGCGGCAAGGTGATCGAGTCGCAAGGCGCGCTGGTGGGAGCGATCGGCGTCTCGGGCGCGCCGGGTCCCCTCAACGACGACGTCTGCGCGGCGGCCGGAATCAAGGCCATCGCCGAAGACCTCGAGTTCTAGCGGTGGAGCGCCGCGAGTTTCTGCAGGCCCTAGCCATCGGCGCCGCGGCGGGATTGCCCATGGCGTCGCGAAACGCGCTCTCTTCGGACGCCGGCTCCTTCTACGACCTCCCGCGCTACGGCAACGTGAGCCTGCTGCACATGACCGACTGTCACGCGCAGCTCATGCCCACGCACTTCCGCGAGCCTAGCGTGAACCTCGGCATCGGGCCGGCGAGCGGCAAGCCCCCGCACCTCGTCGGGCGGCGCTTCCTCGAGGCATACGGCGTCAAGCCGCGCTCGCGCGAGGCCCACGCGTTCACCTATCTCGACTTCACGGAGCTCGCCCGTGCCTACGGGAGGCTGGGCGGCTTCGCGCACCTGGCAACGCTGGTGAAGCAATTGAGGGCCTCGCGTCCCGGCGCTCTCCTGCTCGACGGAGGCGACACCTGGCAGGGCTCGGCGACCGCGCTCTGGACCCGAGGCCAGGACATGATCGACGCACAGAAGCTCCTGGGGGTCGACCTCATGACCGGCCACTGGGAGTTTACTTATGGGCAGGAGCGCGTGAAGGAAGTCGTCGAAAAGGATTTCCAGGGGCGCATCGAATTCCTTGCGCAGAACGTGAACACCGCGGATTTCGGCGACCCGGTCTTCAAGCCTTACGTGATTCGCGAGCTGAACGGCGTCGCGGTGGGCATCATCGGGCAGGCATTCCCGTACACGCCGATCGCCAACCCGCGCTACTTCGTCGCCGACTGGACTTTCGGCATCAAGGAAGTCGAGCTGCAGAAGCAGGTGGACGAGGTGAGGGGGAAGGGCGCGCGCATCGTGGTCCTCCTTTCGCACAACGGCATGGACGTGGACCTGAAGCTCGCCGGTCGCGTGAAGGGAATCGACGCGATCCTCGGCGGCCACACCCACGACGGCGTGGCGCAACCGATGATGATGCTCGACGGCGGGAACGCCACGCTGGTCACCAACGCGGGCAGCAACGGCAAATTCCTCGGCGTGCTCGATTTCGACTATCGCGACGGGAAGATCCGGGGGTGGAACTATCGGCTCCTGCCGGTCTTCTCGAACCTCCTCCCGCCCGACCCCGCGATGGCCGCGCACATCGAGAAGGTGCGCGCGCCGTTTGCCGCGAAGCTCGCCGAGACGCTCACGGTTTCCGAATCGCTGCTCTACCGCCGCGGCAACTTCAACGGCACCCTCGACCAGGTGATCGTCGATGCGCTGATGGCGGTGAAGGGCGCCGAGATCGCGTTCTCGCCGGGATTTCGCTGGGGTTCCTCGCTCCTGCCGGGCGAGGCGATCACCACCGAGACCGTGATGGACTGGACTGCGATCACCTACCCGG
>JBDTXQ010000283.1:0-4232 GCA_040006115.1 Usitatibacter sp. | reverse complement strand
CCGAATTCCTGGCGACCATAGCGCGTTGGCCCCACCCCTTCCCATCCCGAACAGGACCGTGAAACGACGCCGCGCCGATGATATTGCGGATTGCCCGTGAGAAAGTAGGTCATCGCCAGGGCCACAAAACCAAACGCCCAACCCCACAAAGGTTGGGCGTTTGCATTTGTGGCGCCACGCCGGACAATGCGCCATGTCCAGGCTCTGGGAGCGGCTGCGCGGCTCGTCGCCACTGAGGGGAGGGTTCCTCCTCCTCGTCGTGGCGGTCATCGTGACCGCCTCCGCCGTCCTGCCGACGACCTACGAATCCCCTCTCGCCGACACGGAGCGCCTCGCCTTCGACCTGCAGATGCGCGCCCTTCGGGAGATAAGCCCGCGCCCCGTCGCGGCAGACATCGTCCTCGTCGGAATCGACGACGCCACCGAGGAAGCCTTCCCGGAGCCAAAGGCGCTGTGGCATCGGCATTTCGCGAACGCGTATCACGCGCTCGCGCGAGCCAAGCCGCTGGCGGTGGGCGTCGACATCGTTCTTCCAGAGCGCTCGTTCGACGCGATCCTTCCCGGCAGCGACCTCGCCCTGATGCGGGGCCTCCTCGACCTCAAGCGCTCCACCGCTCTGGTCCTGGTGCAGACGGTCAATACGCGCGGAGAGCTGGTCGCGGTGCAGGCTAACCTGGGAGGCATCATTGCCCCCGAGAACCTCGGCGTGGACCAGCAGTTGCGCGATCCCGACTCGGTATCGCGCGTCTTCAGCGAGCGCCAGCTGTCCCGCACCGAGCAGCCGGTGCCGACCTTCGCCGGGCAATTGCTGCGCGCCATCGGCCGGCAAGTGCAGGAAGGCGCCATCGACTACAGCCTCGGCGACCCGATCGAGTACGTGCCGCTTCACGAGCTCATCGCCATGGAAGCGCCGAGCGTCGCGAAGCGCTTCGCCGGTCGCGTCGTGCTCGTCGGCAGCCTCATTCGCGAGGTCGATCGCTGGCGCCTGCCGGTGAAGCTTCTCGCGCGAGATCCCGGCGCGGCCGTCGAGGACGGCAAGCTCGGACGCGGGGGAAGCCTCACCTTCGACCAGCCCGGCGTCCTCGTGCACCTCCAGGTCCTGCGCAATCACTTCGCGAGCGGGCTGCTGCGTCCCGTACCGGAAGCCGTGCGATGGCTGCTTTTAGCGCTCGCGATGCTCGCGGTGATGGTGAGTGCGCGGCCGATGGTGGTCCTGGCTCTCGCCATCGCGATTCCGGCTGCGCTCGCGTGCGCGAGCCTCGCCGCCATCGTCTACGGCCAACTCCTTTTGCCAGTGGCGTCGATGGTCGCGGCCTTCTGGCTGGCGCTCGTCGCGCGCGGCGTGTTCGACGCCGTGGAAGCGACCATCGATCGCTTGCGCCTTCGGCAATCCTTCGCCGGGCAGGTGAGCCCCGCGGTGATGAAGGAGATGCTGGGCGGAACGCTTACGCCCGGCGTGAGCGGCCAGCTCGCCGACGTGTGCGTGTTGTTCAGCGATGTGCGCGATTTCACAACGCTGTCCGAGAAGATGCCCCCCGAGGTCGTGACGACTGTTCTGCAGCGCTATTTCGACCGCATGGTGCATGCTGTCCACCGGTTCGACGGCACCGTTGACAAGTTCATTGGCGATGGCATGATGATTCTCTTTGGAGCCCCCCAGAAGCTCGACGACCCCTGCGGCGACGCGGTGGAGTGCGCCCTCGCGATGATGGCGGAGCTCGACCGGCTGAACGTCGAGTTCGCCCGTGAAGGGCTGCCGACGCTGACCATCGGAGTCGGCATCAACTACGGCACGGTGACCGTCGGCAACATCGGGTCGTCGGAGCGGCACAACTATTCGGCGATCGGCGACGTGGTGAACGTCGCCGCGCGCGTGGAAGGGCTCACCAAGGACCTCGGGCGCAAGATCGTGATCACCGAGTCCGTGGTGAGGCGGGTCGAGCAGCGCTTCAACTTCGATCCGCTTGGAACGCACAACGTGAAGGGGCATAGCCCCGTCAAGGTGTGGGGAATACGCACGGCGCGGGTCGCGCCGGCGCTGGCGCAAGTGGAGGTGGTCCAATGAGAACGATCCAGCGCGCGGCCCTCGCCGCGCTCATCCTCGCCGCCGCGGCGGCATATGCGGACGGCATCGCATTCATCAGCAACCTGAAGGGCGATGTCGCGGTCGACGGCAATCCGCGCCCGGCATTGCTCGCGGAGCTCGCGCGCGGCCAGAAGATCACCGTGGGCGGGGATTCACAGGCGTCGGTGATGTACATCGCAAGCGGCAAGGAGTACCTGCTGAAGGGCCCGGCGGACTACCTGGTGAAAGACACCGAGGTCTCGGGCGCGGTGGGGATGCCGCCCGTTACGCGCGAGACAGCGTGGCGCACCAGCAACAAGGTGCTGGTCCAGGTCGCGCAGACGTCCGCCGCGAGCGTGCGCATGCGCTCGATTGCCGTCCCGAAGCCGGATGCCGATCCGAGGCTTCTCTTCCCGACCCAGGGCAGCGTCGCGACGCTGCAGCCCACCTTCCGCTGGCGCGCTGTCGATCCGAGGGCCCAGGGCGAATTCGTCCTGCTCGTCGCGGGCCAGGACAAGCCGGTGCACCAGGGCAAGGCCGCGGGCGGAGCTTACCGGGTGCCGGCGCGCCTGCTTCCCGATACCGAGTATTCGTGGATGGTTACCGCCGCGGGCAACGAAGTGGGCACCGGGAAATTCCGTACGCTCTCGTCCGAAGCGCTCGCGCAGGTCGAGAGGCGCAGGCCCGCGGACAAGGCGCAGTTCTCCGATCGGATTCTCTTCACGCTGATGCTGCATGAGATGGGCGCCACGCAGGAAGCGCGCGAATCGTGGGCGAAGCTGTCCCAGGAGCGCGCCGACCTGCCCGAGCTCGCCGCGCTCGCGAAGTGAAGCTTCACGGTGCGGCGTTCGCCCTCGTCGTGGGGCTTTGCCTCGCGGCGCACGGCGCGGGGCCGGTCGCCTTCGTAGCGGATGTGAAGGGAAACGCAACGATCGAAGGCAATGGCAGCGTCGGCTTCCTGACTGAGCTTTCCGCGGGTACGCGTCTCCTGCTCGGATCGAACGCGACGGTCGCGGTCACTTACGCGTCAACCGGAGCGGAATTCACTCTCGCGGGCCCCGGCGAATTCCTCGTCGCGCCCGCGGAGGTTCGCGCGGAAAAGGGACTGGCGCCGACGCGCCGCGCGGTTACCGCGCTTCCCGATCCCGGCGTGGTCGCTCGCGTATCCCGCACCGCCACGGCGAGCCTGCGCATGCGCGGCATCACCGACGGGAGCAAAGCCAAGGCCCTGCTCGAATACCCGGTGGACACGCGCGTCGCCACGCTCCAGCCGACCCTTCGATGGAGGAACGGCGCGCACGCGGAGAAGGTCTCGGTGAGCGTCGTGGACGCGAACGGCAGGGAGGTATGGAAGGGCGACGCCCTCCCTGATGCGGCGCGCCCGGCCGTGAAGCTTGCGCCCGCCATGGCGTACCGATGGACGATCATGACGCCCGCGGGCGTTCTCGGGGAGGCGAGCTTCGAGACGCTTCCCGCGCCGGTCTTGGCGAAGGTCGCGAAGTCGCGCGCCGCGGCGCAGCCGTTCGCCGAGCGCGTCGTGCACGCGTTCCTCCTCCACGATCTCGGCGCCACGCAGGAGGCGCGCGATGCGTGGGCGGCCCTCGCTCGCGAGCGGCCCGAGCTTGCCGAGCTCGCGGCCCTCGCGCGATAAGCCTACGCGCCGGAGCCCCTTTGAGCGATAATTTTTCGCTCAAGGGAGGCACAGCGTGGCGGCAGGCGGCACCGGAACCATGAAATGGCTAACGCGCATCGCGGCGACGCTCGCGTGCGCATGCGCGCTGGCCGCGTCCGCGGCCGATCGCGTGGCGCTGGTCATCGGCAACAACACCTACGGCGCGAGCCCGCTGCGCAACGCCGTGAATGATGCCCGCGACCTCGGCGAGGCCCTGAAGGACCTGGGGTTCCAGGTGATCGTGCGTGAGAACGCGTCGCGCAAGGACATGATCGACGCCATCCGCGAGTTCGGCCAGGCGATCGACGGCGCGAGCGCGGCGCTCTTCTTCTACGCCGGCCACGCGATGCAGTTCAAGGACCGCAACTACCTGGTGCCGATCGACGCGGCCATGGGCTCGGAGGAGGACGTGACTTTCTTCTCCGTGGAGATCGGCCAGATCTTCGACCGCATGGACCGCGCGCGCACGCGCTTCAACTTCATCATCCTCGACGC
>JBDTXQ010000282.1:0-4243 GCA_040006115.1 Usitatibacter sp. | reverse complement strand
GGATACCTGGGATCGGGTGCGACGGTCGCGGTCGCGGGGCGCAATGCCGCGAAGCTCGACGCGGCCATGGCCGCGCTGGCGGAGGCGGGCGACGTCCATGGATATCGCGCCGACGTGAGCGACCTCGAGCAGCTGCGCCGCCTCGTGGCCGCCACGCTTTCCGACCACGAGCGCATCGACATCCTGGTGACCTGCCAGGGGACGACTACGCTGAAACCCGCCGAGGAGTTCGTGCCCGCGGACTGGGACTCGATCATCGATACGAATCTCAAGAGCGTCTTCTTCTCGTGCACCGAGGTCGGGCGCCACATGCTCGCGCGCGGGAAGGGCGCGATCATCAACATCGGCTCGCTCGCGTCTTACCGCGGATGGCCTAGGAGCGCGATCTACGGCCTGAGCAAGGCGGCGGTGGTGAACCTCACGCAGACGCTTGCCAGCGAATGGGCGGGGCGCGGCGTGCGCGTGAACGCCATCGCGCCGGGCTTCGTGATCACCGACTTGAACCGCGACAAGATGTCGCCCGAGCGCAAGGAGCGCGCGGTGGCGCGCACGCCCATGGCGCGCTTCGGCGAGCCCGAGGACATGGTGGGGGCGGCGATCTACCTCGCCTCCGACGCGTCCTCCTTCGTGACCGGCGAGACCATCCGCGTGGACGGGGGATTTCTTGCGGCTGGGTTGTAGGGAGTGAGCGTTCCAAAGCCTTTTTGCATGGATGACTCTCGGTGACCCTCCATCCGCTGTCCGACGTCCTCGGCGCGCGCATCACGGGCGTGGACCTCGCGCGGCCGCTCGACGCGGAGACGTTCGAGAAAGTGGCGGCGGCGCTGCACGAGCATTGCTTCATCGTCTTTCCCGGGCAGAAGCTCGACCCGGCGCAGTTCGCGGCCTTCGGGCGCAGATGGGGAGCGCCGGAGCCGCACGTCATCGACACGTTCCACCATCGCGAGGACCCGAACATTCTGGTCCTCTCGAACGTGGTGCGCGACGGCAAGCCCACGGGCCTCGCCGATGCCGGGTCCTATTTCCACAGCGACTACTCCTACCTCGAGGTGCCGGCGCGCTGCACGATCCTCTACGCGTTGCAGGTGCCGCGCGCGCAGGGCGGCACCACGTTCGCGAACCAGACGCGCGCCTACGAGGAGCTTGCCGAGGAGACGCGCCGCCGCATCGACCCGCTGGTCGCGCGCCACCACTACGGCAACCGCGACGACTTGGACGAGAGCTCGCGCACCGCGGCCTCGCGATTGAGCGAGGCGCAGAAGAAGAAGGTGACGTGGGTGCGCCACCGCATCGCGCGAGCGCATCCGCGCACCGGAAGGAAGGCGCTCTACGCCGTTTCGGGGAGCTCCTTCGCGATCGAGGGCATGGACGACCGCGAGGCGACCGGCCTTCTCGACCAGCTGAAGTCGCACGCGACCCAGCCGCGCTATCGCCATACCTACGACTACCAGGCGGGGGACGTCGTCGTCTGGGACAATGCGCAATTGCTGCACGCCGCGCCGCTCACCGATCCCGACGATCCGCGAACGCTGTGGCGCATCACCATCAAGGAGGAACCATGGCCATCGCGGGAATGAACCACTTCAACGTCCTCACCGACGACGTCGAGGCGACGCGGCGTTTCTACGTCGACGTGATCGGCCTCAGCGAGGGCGATCGCCCGCCGTTGGGATTTCCGGGCGCATGGCTCTACGCGGGCGGCCAGCCGATCCTGCACGTGTCCTCGGCGAAGCTCTCGTCGCAGCGCGCCGGCGTGATCGACCACATGGCCTTCAGCGCCACCGATCTGAAGGGCACCGCCGCGCGACTGAAGTCGAAGGGCGTGGAGTTCGCGCTGCGCCAGCAGGTGGGCACGCGCATCTGGCAGATCTTCTGCCACGATCCCATGGGCGCGAAGGTCGAGCTCGACTTCGATCCGTCCGAGCAGGCGCCGTGATGGTTGGCGCCGCTCAGAACTTGAAGAGCGAAGGCAGCCACAGCGAGACCGCCGGCACGTAGGTCACGATCGCGAGCGTCACCAGCATCGCGCCGTAGAACGGCCAGATGCCCTTCATGGCCTGCTCGATGGTGATCTTGCCGATGGCGCAGCCCACGAAGAGCGTGGTGCCCACGGGCGGGGTCACCAGGCCGATGCCGAGGTTCACCATCATGATCATGCCGAAGTGGAGCGGATCGACGCCCAGCGCGCGCACCACCGGCAGCAGGATTGGCGTGCAGATGAGGAGGAGCGGCGCGAGGTCCATGAGCGCGCCGAGCATGAGCAGGAGCAGGTTGATGAGGAACAGCACCACGTACTTGTCGTTCGACACGGTGAGGAAGAACGCGGTGAGCTTCGCGGGCAGTTGCATGATGGCGAGCATGTAGCCGAACGCGGAGGCGAAGCCGATCAGGATCATTACCATCGACACGGTCTTCACGGTCCGGTGCACCAGGTGCGGAAGCTCGCTCCAGCGGTAGTCGCGATAGACGAACATCGTCACCAGGAAGGCGTACACGCACGCCACCGCCGCCGATTCCGTCGCGGTGAAGACTCCGCTCAGGATTCCGCCGAGGATGATGATCATCGTGCCCAGTCCCCAGAGCGCGTCGGCGGCAATGCGCAGCGCCTGGCGAAACGGCACGCGCTCGCCCTTGGGATAGTTCTCGCGCTTCGCGATGACGAGGCACAGCACCACGAGCGAGCCGCCGAGCAGCAGCCCCGGGAACACGCCGGCGATGAAGAGATGCGCGATCGAGATCGTGCCGCCCGCGGCGAGCGCGTAGATCACCGCGTTGTGCGAAGGCGGGATGAGGATCGCCTGCACCGAGCCGCAGATGGTGACGTTGGTCGCGAAGACGCGCGGATAGCCCGCCTTCACCATCTGCGGGATCATCACCGTGCCGATCGACGCGGTGTCGGCGACCGACGAGCCGGAGATGCAGCCGAAGAAGCTCGAGGCAAGTATGTTCACGAGCGCGAGCCCGCCGCGGATCCATCCCACCAGCACGAACGCGAGCCCCACCAGGCGGCGCGCCATCCCGCCCTCGGCCATGATGGCGCCGGCAAGGACGAAGAACGGGATCGCGAGGAGGGTGAAGCGGTTCACGCCCTCGGCGATCTTGATCATCACCGCCTCGTAGGGGATGTCGCCCCACGCCGCCCCCGCCAGCGCCGCGAGGCCGAGCGCGTAGGCCACCGGCATGCCGATGGCGATGAGGAGGAGGAGCGAGCCGATGAGGACGAACGCGTCCATCAGTCGAGGTCCGCCGCGGGCTCTGCGCCGCTCCCGGCGAGGTCGCTCGCGGGGCCCAGCCAAGCGTGCTCGACTATGAAGAGCAGCGTGATTACGCTCGCCAGCGGGAGTGGCAGGTAGCTCGCCCCCACCGGCAGCCAAGGAAATTCCGCGATCGACTGGTGCCAGGTGGCTTCGACCAGGCGCGCGCCCCACACGATCATGAAAAGCGCGAGAAGCGCCATCAGAAGGTCGACCAGCATTGCCAGCACCGCGCGGGCCGGCGGCGGCAGCATGTCGCGGAAGAGGGCCACCGCGATGTGGGCGTTGGCGCGATAGCACGCCGCGGCGCCGAAGAACGTGAAGATGATCATGAGCAGGATCGCGAGGGGCTCGGGCCACTCGGAGCCGGTGCCCAGCACGTAGCGCGTGAAGACGCCCCACGGGATCACCAGCGTCATGACGACGATCGCGATCCCGGCGATCCAGATCGAGGCGCGGTAGAGCCGCGCCATCAGGCGGGCATAGGGCTCCCGCACGGCGCGCGGGTCAGCGCGTGTCCTGGATGCGCTTCAGCAGGCCCGCGTATTTCGATCCGTACTTGTCGCGCACGGGCTGCGTCGCGGCGAAGAACGCTTCCTTGTCGGCGGGCACGAACTTCATGCCCTTCGCCTTCAGCTCGTCGGCGGCCTTCGCGGTCTTCTCGTCCCAGAGCTGGCGCTGCTCAATCTGCGCCTCGCGCGCGAAGCGGCGCACCAGTGCCTGGTCTTCGTTCGAGAGCGTGTCCCACGTGCGCTTCGAGAATACGAAGATCTCCGGGATGATGAGGTGCCCGGTCAGGCTCATCACCTTGGCGACCTGGAAGTGGTTCTGCGCGAGCACCGTGGGCTCGTTGTTCTCGGCGCCGTCGACGACACCCGTCTGCAGCGCCGAGTAGAGCTCGTTGAAGCCCATGGCGATGCCGTTGCCGCCCATGGCGTTCATGGTCTCGACGAAGATCGGGTTGCCCATCATGCGCACCTTCATGCCCT
>JBDTXQ010000281.1:0-4246 GCA_040006115.1 Usitatibacter sp. | reverse complement strand
GCGCGCGCTGCGCGAGGAGCGGGCCGGCGAGCGCGTCGGCCTCGACGTTCACCATCACCACGTGCTTGCCATGCCTGCAACAGGCGAGCACATGGCATATTCCCGCCGCGGGGCTTCCGGTGGCGTCGATCACCACCTCGGTGCCGGGGTGGGCGATGGCGCCCATCGCGTCGTCGGTTACAAACGTAGTGCCGTCGCGCAGGGCGTGGTCAAGCGAAGTCGCGGAGAATCGTTCCGCGGGCCAGCCGACGCGGGCGAGGGAATCGCGCGCACGGGGTGGAACCAGGTCCGCCACCGCGAGGATCTGCAGCCCGGGCGTGCGCTGCGCCTGCGAAAGGTACATCGAGCCAAACTTGCCGGCGCCGATCAACACCGCGCGAACAGGCTTTTTCTGGGCCGCGCGGGCCTGCAAAAGACGGTGGAGGTTCATACGGTAGGAACTTGCCGACGGACGGCCTAGCAGTTTACCGTCCCTGGAGGGGAAAATGCATCGTGAATACGAGGGATAACATCGGGCGCGGGGCTCTCGAGGCGCGCCTCCAGGCACTCGCGCCGGGCCTCGACGTGCTCGGCTTCCCGGCTTGCATCCTCGACGCCGAGCTTCGCTATCGATATGTAAACGATTCCTACGCGGCGCTTTCCTCGAACAAGCGCACCGACCTCGAGGGGCGCACGCCCGACGAGGTCTTCCACCGGATCCCGCAGGACGAACGCCGCCACCACCTCGCCCGAGCCTTGGCGGGCGAGACCTCGGTCTTCAACCGGCGCACGATCGAGGGTCCCACGGCCAGGAGCTGGGTGCGCGCCCACTACTTTCCGCTTCGCGGCGAAGGCCCAGAGGTGTTGGGCGTCCTCGTGGTGCTGGTGGATGTCCAGCAACTGAAGGACGCCGAGGCCGCGCTTGCCGACCGCGAGCGCCAGCTCTCGCTCATCATGGATTCGGTCGGCTTCCCGGTGACCTACGTGGACAGGAACCGCGTGATCCGCTTCGCCAACCGTCCGAGCCGCGAGTGGGCGGGCCGCACCGCGGAGACGATGATCGGGCAGCCCATCGCCACGGTCATGACGCCGCAGGTCGCCGCGGCGGCGGAGCCGCTCATTGTGCGAGCCCTCGCCGGGGAGCCGATCACCTACGAGCGCGAGGCGCTCTGGCCCGGGCGCGAACGCAGCCATATCCGCGGCCACATGATCCCGGACCGCGATGCGACCGGCGCCGTGCTCGGCGTGCTGATCGTCCTCATCGATATCGAGCGCGACCACCAGTTGCGCGCCGCCCTCGAGGGGAAGGAGCAGCAGCTGCGCCATTTGGCGGAGAACATCCCCGGGCCGATCGCGGTGGTGGACCGCGACTTCCGCTACCTCTTCGCGAACAAGGTGTTCCAGAAGAGCCGCGGCATGCCGCTCGAGAAGATCGTCGGGCGGCGCGTGGACGAGGTGCTCGGGCACGAAGGCTCCGCGCAGTTCTTCCAGCCGTACGCCGAGCGCCTGAAGCGCGGCGAGTCGTGCACCCACGAGCGCCTGGTCGGCCCGCCCGGAGAGGAGCAGCGCTGGCACCTGGTGCACCTCTCGCCCATCATGGTACCGGCCGAGGACGGTCCGGCGCGCTTCAACGGCTACTACATCGTCTCGTCGGACATCCACGACATCAAGCTCGCGCAGGAGCGCCTCGCCGCGCAGGAGGCGCAGCTTCGCCTCTACACCGACAACATCCCCGACTCCGTCGCCTACCTCGACCGCGGCCGCACCATCCTCTTCGCCAACCGGCACTTCGCCGAGCTGCGCGGGATGCGCCCCGAGCAGGTCGTCGGGCGCACCACGGCCCAGGTGCTCGGGGCGGAGACCGCGGCGTGGATCGCGCAGCGCACCCAGAAAGTCTTCGACCGCGGCGAGTCCGTGACCTACGAGCGCCTCGTCACCATGCCGGACGGCGAGAAGCGCTGGTTCCACGTGAAGGCGGTGCCGCACTTCGACGAGGCCGGCGCCGTGATCGGCATGTACGTGGTGAGCCACGACATCGACGACGTGAAGCAAGCGCAGGCCCAGGTCGCCCAGCGCGAGGAGGAGCTGCGCTTTTTCGCCGAGAACATCCCCGAGGCGATCGCCTACATCGACCTCGTGCACGGTTGCACCTTCGTGAACAACCTCTTCCTCGCAAGCCGCGGCTTCACGCGCGAGTTCGCCCTCGGCAAGTTTCCCGAGGACGTCTACCCGGCCGAGGTGATGGAGGAGCTGCGCCCGCACCTCGCGCGCGCCGCGCGCGGCGAGGAGTCCAGCTACG
Source organism: Usitatibacter sp. (assembly GCA_040006115.1). Classification (GTDB taxonomy): domain Bacteria; phylum Pseudomonadota; class Gammaproteobacteria; order Burkholderiales; family Usitatibacteraceae; genus Usitatibacter. The sequence continues at coordinate 1,968 of JBDTXQ010000281.1, read as the reverse complement.
AGCGCTTGTTCAAGCTGCCTTCGGGCGAGGAGCGCTGGTTGCGCGTGCGCCTCACGCCGCGGTGCGATGCCGCCGGCAAGGTGCTCGGCTACTACGCGGTGTCCACCGACATCCACGCGATCAAGGCCGCGCAGGACGCGCTCGGGGACAAGGAGCGGCAGCTGCGCCAGGTGATCGACTCGATCCCGACGCCGATGTGCTACGTCGACGCCGGGGAGCGCTACAGCTACGTGAACGACGCCTTCCTCGGCTACGTCGGGCTGCGCTCCGACCAGGTCGTCGGGCGCCCGGTGCGCGAGGTGCTCGGCGACGATCGCTGGGAGCTCTTGAAGCCCCACCTCGAGCGCATTCGCGCGGGCGAGGCGCTCGCGGTCGAGCGCTTCGTGAATTTCGCCGACGGCCGCAAGCGCTGGATGACGGTGCGCCTCACGCCGCGCTTCGCCGGCGGCGAATACTTAGGGTATTACGCGACCACGAGCGACATCCACGAGCAGAAGGCGGTCGAGCAGCAGCTGCGCCGCACCAACACGATCCTGTCGGCGCACTTCGACAACACGCCGCTCGCGGTGATCGAATGGGACACCGAGCTGCGCATCGTGCGCTGGTCGGGCCAGGCCGAGGCGTTGTTCGGATGGAACGCGGCCGAGGTCCTGGGCCGTTCGCAGCACGGCTGGCGCCATGTCTACGAGGAAGACGAGCCCGCGGTCTCGCGCATGATCGACGGCCTCATGATGGGGCGCGAGCGCCACGCGACGCTGCGCCACCGCAACTACCGCAAGGACGGCTCGGTGATCTGGGTCGAGTGGCACAACTCGGCGCTGCGCGACGAGGGCGGCCGGGTGATCTCGATCCTGTCCCTTGCGCAGGACGTGTCCTCGCGAATACAAGCGGAGGAGCGGCTGCAGTACATGGCGACGCACGACGGGCTCACCGGGCTGCCCAACAGCGTGCTGCTGAACGACCGGCTCGCCGCCGCGCTCTCCCGCGCGCACCGCGCGCGCCGCCGGGTCGGGGTGATGTTCCTCGACCTCGACCATTTCAAGGACGTGAACGACTCGCTGGGCCACCGCGTCGGCGACCTGCTTCTGAAGGAGCTTTCGCGGCGCATCCGCGCGGCGCTGCGCCAGTCCGACGTCCTCGCACGCATCTCCGGCGACGAGTTCGTGGTGGTGCTCGAGGACCTTGCCGACGATACCGCGCCAGAGCGCGTGGCGCGCATGATCCTGGAGGAGGTGCGCCGCCCCTTCCAGGTCGAGGGCAACGAGATCCACGTGAGCGGCAGCCTCGGCCTCGCCGTGCATCCCGACGATGGAGCCGACGCCGAGACGCTCCTCAAGAACGCCGACGCCGCGATGTACCACGCCAAGGAGCTCGGTCGCAACGGGTTCCGCACGTTCTCCGCGGAGCTCGCCTCGCGGCGCACGCAGCGCATGCAGGTGGAGACGGCGCTGCGCCGCGCGCTGAAGCAGGACGAGCTCGCGCTGCATTACCAGCCGATCATCGACATCGAGGGCGGCGAGGTGCGCCATGTCGAGGCGCTGATCCGCTGGAACGACCCGGAGCGCGGCCTCATGCTGCCGCAGGGATTCATCCCGCTCGCCGAGGAGTCGGGTCTGGGCCACGCCATCGGCCGCTGGGTCCTGGAGGCCGCGTGCCGGCAGGCGCGCGCATGGCGCGACGCCGGGCTGGGCGCCATCACCCTGTGCGTGAACCTCTCCGCGGGGCAGCTGCGCGACACGTCGATGCTCGCGGACCTGAAGCGCCTGCTGCAAAAGACCGGATGCGAGCCCGGGTGGCTGCAGTTCGAGATCACCGAGACCAGCATGGTGCGCGACGTCGAGGGCGCGAGCGTGATGCTCGCGAAGATGCGCACGCTCGGCGTGCGCATCGCGATCGACGACTTCGGCACCGGCTTCTCGAGCCTTTCGCACCTGCGCCACCTGCCCGTGGACGTGCTGAAGATCGACA
>JBDTXQ010000280.1:0-4262 GCA_040006115.1 Usitatibacter sp. | reverse complement strand
CGGTCTTCACGTTCTCGACGCTGTCCTGCACGTCGGCGACATCCTCGAGGCGCACCGTGTTGCCGCCCGGAAGCGTCGCCACGATCACCCTGGCGAACTCCGCGGCGCGGGTCATCTGCTTGTTGGCCTGGATGGTGAGTGTCTGGCGCACCCCCTCGAGCGTGCCTACGGGAGTATTGGCGTTGGCCGCCTTCAGCGCGCCGGCGATATCGTCCATGGTGAGGTTGCGCGCGGCCAGCGCGTCCGGGCGCATGCGCACGCGCACCGCGTAGCGCTTCTGGCCGCCGACCTGGATCTGCGCCACGCCCTGCGTCGTCGAGAGCGTGGGCACGATCAGGTTGTCGGCATAGCTGTTCAGCTCCGCCATCGACATCGACGGCGAGCTCAACGTCACGAAGAGGATCGGCGCGTCCGCGGGGTTGACCTTGCGGTAGGCGGGCGGCGAGGTCATCTCGATCGGCAGGCTGCGGGATGCGCGCAGGAGCGCCGCCTGCACGTCCACCGCCGCCTTGTCGATGTCGCGGTCCTGGTCGAACTCCAGCGTGATCTGCGTCCTGCCCTGGGTCGAGGACGAGCTGATCACGTTCACGTCGGAGATCGTGGCGAATTGCTTCTCGAGCGGCGTGGCCACCGAAGAGGCCATGTTGTCCGGGCTCGCCCCGGGCAGGCTCGCGGTGACCTGGATCGTCGGCGTCTCGAACTTCGGCAGCGCCGCGATCGGGATCCCGTCGTATGCGATGACGCCGGCCACCACCGCCGACGCCGACAGCAGGACCGTCATCACCGGGCGGCGGATGAAGATCTCGGAGAAGTTCATGACGCCTTCTTCTTGCCTCTGCCTTCGCCCTTGCCGGGCTCGGCCTTCTCGCCTTCAGCTCGCGCTTCGGCGACCGTGGTGCCGGGGCGCACGTTCTGCGATCCCTCTACCACCACGCGCGCGCCCGGGGCCACGCCCTGCACCACCGCGAAATTCTCCTCGACATAGGAGAGCGTCACCGGTGTCGACGCGACCTTCTTGTCCTCGCCCACGGTGTAGACGAACTTGCTGTTGGGCCCGGTTTGCACCGCCTGCGTAGGCAGCACCGTCGCTCCCGATAGCGTGCGCGGCGAAAGTTCCACTTTCACGTACATGCCCGGCCACAGGCGCGCCTGCGGGTTGGTGAATTCCGCCTTGACGCGGATCGTCCCGGTGGTGGTGTCCACCGCGTTGTCGACGAATGTGACCTTGCCGGTGAAGGTGTCAGCACTATCGTTGGGTGCCGCCTTCACCGCAACTTCGCGCACGCGCAACGCGGCCTGCAGCCCGGGAAGCTCTTTCTCGGGGACGGTGAACGCGACCGCGATCGGATCGATCTGCGTGACGGTGACCAGCACCGCGCCCGGCGTGGTCGCCGCGCCCGGCTGCACCAGGCTTCCCGCGCGCACGCCGATGGTCCCGGTGCGCCCCGCGAAGGGAGCGCGGATCTGCATGTACGCGCGCGAGACTCTCGACGATTCAAGCGCGGCACTATCGACCGCGAGCTGGCCGGTGAGCGTGTCGACGGAGTTCTGCACGGTGTCGAGCGCGGCCTGCGAGATGAATTTCTGGCCGAAGAGCTCCTGCTGGCGCTCGAGGTTGCGGCGCGCGTTGGCGAGGTCGGCCTTGTCCTTCTGGATCTGCGCCTCGGCCTTGTGCATGCTGGCTTCCTCGGCGCGCGCGTCGAGGGAGAAGAGCAGTTCGCCCCGGGCGACGTTCTGGCCTTCGCGGATGTGCACTTCGCGCACCGTGCTGGTCACCTGCGCGCGCAGGTCGACGGTTTGCAGCGCGGTCACCGTGCCGTTGGCCTTGAGGCGCATGGGAACGTCGCGCGCCTCGGCCCGGGTGGTGACGACCACCACGGGCGCATTGGCGCGGCTCGCGCCCTTGGCTTCCTGGGACTTGGACGTGCCGAACCACCACCAGGCGGCGAGCGCGGCGGCGGCGACCATGACGCTCGCGATCCACGGCCAGCGTCGACGGCGTGTTCCGGATGGAAGAACGGTGTTCAAGTTTGGGCCCAGAGGCACCAATCATAGCGCCCGTCGTTACGGACGACGACACAATGACGTAACAACGTATATCGAACCTGAATTCTCTCCGGGCAAACTTTCAAACTATGCGCTCGCCGAAGGAGGGGTTCCGTTCGGTGCCGCACATTACGCAAATATCACGCGATTCGGGGCCGCGCGCAGGCCGCGACCGGAATATGGCAAGCGCCCTGGTGTTTCCCCGTGCACGCCACACCGGAGTACGAACATGAATGCCACGCGCGCGCTGCAGGGCTTTTGGATGCTGGGCCTCGCCGCAGGGACGATCGCTTCCTGCAGCCACATGGAATCGCGCGACGCCTCGCCCGATCCCGCCCTCGTCGCGAACGGCAAGCAGGTCTTCCGCTTCGACACCTTCGGCGACGAATCCCAATGGACCGACGCGTTGCGCATGCACGAGGTGATTCGCACCGCGGTCGATCCGAAGACCGCGCTCGCGGTGGGATTGAAGGTCGACGCCGAGGCCCTTCCCCCCGCCGTCGTGGAAGGCATCAAGAACGGCAGCGTGAGCCTCGCCAGCCCCGACACCACGGTGGCGCTCCTCAAGCTAAATGCCGTTGTCGGCCTGAAAGGCACGGTCGAATCCATCAACGGGAAGGACACGCTCACGCGGGTCGGCGTCACGTGCGCCCTCTGCCACTCCACCGTCGACAACTCGTTCGCGCCCGGCATCGGCAAGCGCCTCGACGGCTGGCCCAACCGGGACCTGAACCCCGGCGCGATCATCGCGCTCTCGCCCGCGCTCACCGCCGCGCAGAAGGCGGTTTACAACTCGTGGGGCAAGGGCCGCTACGACCCGCGCTACAACGCCGACGGGAAGAACGGGCCGCAGGTGATCCCCCCGGCGTACGGGCTCGCGGGCATCCACCGGATCACGTCCACCGGCGACGGCGACGACATCGCCTACTGGAACCGGTATGTGGGCGTCACGCAGATGGGCGGCCATGGCTCGTTCCGCGAGCCGCGCACCGGAGTGAGCGTCACCAACGGCACCAACGACCTCATCAGCGCGAAGCTCGCCGCACTGCAGGCGTACGAACTTTCGCTCGCCGCGCCCGCGCCGCCCGCGGGCAGCTACGACTCCGCGGCGGCAATGCGGGGCGAACTCGTGTTCAGAGGGGCCGGCACCTGCGCCACCTGCCACACCGGCGTTTCCTTCACGGACGCAAACTCGCGCCTGCATCCTGCCTCGGACGCGGTGAGCGAGCCCGAGCCCAGTGGCGCGCCGAGCTATGCCTCGCGCAGCGCGACGAAGCAGTACCGCACCGCGCCGCTGCGCGGGATCTGGCAGCACCCTCCCTACTTCCACAACGGCAGCGCCGCGAGCCTCGCGGCCGTGGTGAGGACCTACGACACCCGCCGCTCGCTGCAACTCACCCAGGCGCAGCAGGCGGATCTGGTCGAATACCTCAAATCCCTTTGACCCTCCGCGGAGGAAACAACCCATGGCACGACTCGCAAAACGCACGCCCACCGCCCCCACCTCGTTGATGGTGGGCGGCGAGGAAAAATGGCTTTGCAAGTGCGGGTTGTCGACGGACCAGCCGTTCTGCGACAGCTCCCACAAGCTCACCCAGGGCGAGGAGCCCGGCAAGCTCTACTGGTACGACGACGCGGGCAAGCGCCACGAGGTGGCTGACACCTTCGCGGGCATCCGTACTTTCTGAGGCCCGCTCCCTACTCGGCCTTCACGCCCGCGTCGGTGACCACCTTCCCCCACTTCGCCATCTGCGCGCGGATGTGCTCGCCGAATTTCTCGGGCGTGCTGCCGAGCGGCTCGACGCCCTGCGCGAGGAAACGCTCGCGCACGTCCGGCATGGCGAGGATCTTCAACACCTCGACATTGAGCTTCGCGACGACCTCGCGCGGCGTGCCCGCGGGCGCCACGAGCCCGAACCACACCATCACCTCGTAGCCCGGCACGCCCGCCTCCGCGACGGTAGGAAGGTCCGGCGCGATCGCCGAGCGCGTGACCCCACTCTGCCCCAGCGCGCGCAGCCGCCCCGCCTTCACCTGCGGCATCACGTTGGGCGCGTTGTCGAACATCACCTGCACCTGCCCCCCGAGGAGGTCGGTGACCGCGGGCGCGCTGCCCTTGTATGGGATGTGCACGATCTTCACGCCGGCGAGGCTCTTGAAGAGCTCCATGGAGATGTGGTTCGACGAGCCGTTGCCGGTCGAGGCGTAGCTCAGGC
>JBDTXQ010000279.1:0-4275 GCA_040006115.1 Usitatibacter sp. | reverse complement strand
CATGCCGCCCGCGTTCCCGGCGCTCGACGGCTCGAAGGTCGCGACCGGTCCCAAGGCCGGGCATGTGGCGATCGTGCTGAAGGGCAAGCCCGGCACGGCGATGGCGTCGTTCGCGCACCTCGCCGACGCCGACCTCGCGGCCATCATCACCTTTGAGCGCAACTCCTGGGGCAACAAGACGGGCGAAGCGATCCAGCCGGCCGAAATCGCGGCCGCGCGCAAGTAACGCATTCCAGAAAGCGGAGCAAACATGAGCACTGTCACCCACGCCCACGACCACAGCGGCCACGGCCACAGCGAGGCGCACGACCACCACGGGCCGCCGGCCGGATTCACGCGCTGGCTTTACACGACCAACCATAAGGACATCGGCACGATGTACCTCTGGTTCGCGTGCTTCATGTTCTTCCTCGGTGGCACGATGGCGCTCGGGATTCGCGCCGAGCTCTTCAAGCCGGGCCTGCAGTTCTTCGATCCCGAGTTCTTCAACTCGCTCACCACCGTGCACGGCCTGGTGATGGTGTTCGGCGCGATCATGCCGGCCTTCGTGGGCTTCGCGAACTGGCTGGTGCCGCTGCACGTGGGCGCGGCCGACATGGCCTTCCCGCGCATGAACAACTGGAGCTTCTGGCTGCTGATTCCGGCGGCGCTCCTGCTCATCGGCTCTTTCTTCGTTCCGGGCGGCGCCGCGGCCTCGGGCTGGACGCTCTACCCGCCGCTCGTCATCCAGCAGGGGATGGCCGTCGACATGACGATCCTCGCGATCCACATCCTCGGCGCCTCGTCGATCATGGGCTCGATCAACATCATCACCACGATACTCAACATGCGCGCCCCGGGCATGACGCTCATGAAGATGCCGCTCTTCGTGTGGACGTGGCTCATCACTGCGTACCTGCTGATCGCGGTGATGCCGGTGCTCGCGGGCGCGGTGACGATGCTCCTCACCGACCGCCACTTCGGCACCAGCTTCTTCAACGCGGCGGGAGGCGGCGATCCTACGATGTTCCTGCACATCTTCTGGTTCTTCGGCCACCCGGAGGTGTACATCATGATCCTGCCGGCCTTCGGGATCATCTCGCAGATCCTGCCGGCCTTTGCGAGGAAGCCGCTGTTCGGCTACGCCTCGATGGTCTACGCGACGGCGTCGATCGCGATCCTCTCCTTCATCGTGTGGGGACACCACATGTTCACCGTCGGCATGCCGGCCGCGGGCAACCTCTTCTTCATGTACGCGACGATGCTGATCGCGGTGCCAACGGGCGTGAAGGTGTTCAACTGGATCTCGACCATGTGGAAGGGCGAGATGACCTTCGAGACGCCGATGCTCTTCGCGGTCGGCTTCCTCTGCCTCTTCACGATCGGCGGCTTCTCGGGGCTGGTGCTCGCCATCGTCCCGGTGGACATCACGCTGCACAACACCTACTACGTGGTCGCGCATTTCCACTACGTGCTGGTGTCGGGCGCGCTCTTCGCGATCATCGGCGGGGTCTACTTCTGGCTGCCCAAGTGGTCCGGCAAGATGTACAACGAGGGCCTGGGCAAGCTCCACTTCTGGCTTTCGATGATCGGCTTCAACGTGCTCTTTTTCCCGCAGCACTTCCTCGGCCTTGCCGGCATGCCGCGGCGCATCCCCGACTATGCGCTGCAATTCGCGGAATGGAACATGTGGTCGTCGATCGGCGGCTTCGTCTTCGGGTTCTCGCAGCTGATCTTCCTCTACAACGTGATCTCGACGATCCGCTCCGGCAAGCCCGCGGAGCAGAAGCAGTGGGAAGGCGCCGACTCCCTCGAGTGGACGCACTTGCCGACGCCGATGCCCTACCACACATTCGAGACGGCCCCGGTCGTCAGGTGAGGCGGGGCGCGAGGCGTGAGGCATGAGATGCAGGCAACCCCGGTGACGCCGAAGCAGCGCAAGGGCGCGATCATCTCGGCGCTGGCCCTCGCCGCCATGGCGATCGGCATCTATCTCGTCGTCATGCTCAAGTTCTTCGTCTATAAGTGAACGCTGCGCTCCAGCAGGAAAACCGCCGCCTGATGGCGAAGCTCCTGGTCATCACGGTGGGCATGGCGGGCTTCGGCTTCGCGATGGTGCCGATGTACCGGCAGATCTGCGAGGCGATCGGCATCACCCAGACGCGCGTCGTGGCTCCCGCGAACACGCAGGTCGACGCGAGCCGTGAGGTGACGGTGGAGTTCCTCGCCTCGAGCGCGGGACTGCCGTGGAAATTCGAGGCGCTCCAGCGCCAGGTGAAGCTGCATCCGGGCGAGCTCGTGAGCGTGCGCTACCGCGTCGAGAACACCCTCGGGCGGCCGGTCACCGCGCATGCCGTGATGAATACCGCGCCAACGGCGGCGATGCGCTGGATCGTGAAGCAGGAGTGCTTCTGCTTCTCGAACCAGACCCTCGCGGCCGGGGAAGCCCGCGAGATGCCGGTGGTGTTCCGCGTGAGCGCCGACGCGCCGCGCGACCTCTCCACCATTTCGCTTTCGTACACGTTCTTCGAGGCGCCCGCTTGACGGGGGCCGGCGACATGATCGAAGCCTTCAAGGCGGTGTTCTGGAGTTTTTTCGGAGTCAGGAAGCGCGCGGATTACGAGTCGGATACGAAGCGGTTGAAGCCGCAGCATGTGATCGCGGCGGGAGTGGTGAGCGCGATCGTGTTCGTGCTGGTGCTGTTCGCAATCGTCAAGCTGGTCACAAGATAGGGAGTCACTGTGGAACACACGCAACCTACGGGTTACTACTTCGCGCCGCCGTCGCACTGGCCGGTGGTCGGTTCGATCGCGCTCTTCTTCATGGCGGTGGGCGGCGTACTGCTCATGAACAGTCACGGCGTCGGCTGGATCCCCTTCGGAATCGGGATCTTCACGCTGGTCTACATGCTGTTCGGCTGGTTCGGCACCGTCATTCGCGAAAGCGAGGGCGGGCTCTTCAACGGGCAGGTCGACCATTCGTTCCGCTGGGCGATGAGCTGGTTCATCTTCTCCGAGGTGATGTTCTTCGCGGCCTTCTTCGGCGCCCTCTGGTACGCGCGCCAGTACTCGGTGCCCTGGCTGGGCGACCTCGACAACAAGCTGTTGTGGCCCGACTTCTCTGCGACCTGGCCCACGGCCGGCCCCTATCGCCCGCCGGAATTCGAGACCATGCACGCGTGGGGCATCCCCGCGATCAACACGATGCTGCTGCTCTCGTCGGGAGTGACGGTCACCTGGGCGCACTGGGCGCTGAAGAAGGGCGACCGCCAGAACCTCATCTTCGGCCTCGCGCTCACCATCATCCTCGGCATCGTCTTCCTCACGCTGCAGGCGATCGAGTACGGCCACGCCTATTCGGAGCTGAACCTGAAGCTCACCACGGGCGTCTTCGGCTCGACCTTCTTCATGCTCACCGGCTTCCACGGCTTCCACGTGACCCTCGGCGTGACCATGCTGATCGTGATCCTGTTCCGATGCGTGGCGGGACACTTCAAGGCCGACCACCACTTCGGCTTCGAGGCGGTGTCGTGGTACTGGCACTTCGTCGACGTGGTGTGGCTGCTGCTCTTCATCTTCGTCTACTGGGTCTAGAAGCGCGCAAGCGAAAGTTGTGTCAGGTACGCGTACCTGGCACCACTTTCTTTTCTCGGACTTCTAAAGGCGCGCGCCCGGGATCCAGCCGAAGAAGTACGATCCGACCAGCAGAACGAACACCAGCACCGAGAGCGCGATGCGCACCGTGAGCGCGATGACCGCCCGGTTGGTGGTGCCCTTGTCCTTGAAGACGAAATAGAGCCCCGAGAAGAGGCTCGCGACGATCCCCAGGAGCAGCACGAGAATGACGATCTTCATCCGGGGCCTAGTTTATCCCGCGCCCGGGATTGCGGCGCCGTGAGGATCGCAGGGCTTTCGTTCACTCCGGGGGTCTGGCCCACCGCGGGCGCCGCAGTGCTCATCGCACTCACGCTTTCGCTCGCGCGCTGGCAGGTCCACCGCGGCGACGAGAAGCAGGCGCGCCAGGCGCTGCTTGACGAACGCGCGGCCGCGTCTCCGGTCACGCTCGCCGGTCCGATCGATTCCGCCGAGCCGTTCCTCTACCGGCGCGTGCGCGCCGCGGGCGAATGGCTGCCGGGCGGCCAGATTTTCATCGACAACCAGATCCTTGCGGGCCGCGCGGGTTATCACGTGGTGACTCCGCTGCGGCTCGCCGGCGCGAAGGAGTCGGTCCTGGTGAATCGGGGATGGATCGCGCGCGGGCCGCAATACCCGCGCGCGCCCGCGGTGCCCGTTCCCG
>JBDTXQ010000278.1:0-4280 GCA_040006115.1 Usitatibacter sp. | reverse complement strand
GCGCGCGGCAAGTCGGCTTCCTGCGCCTTGATCTCCTGCAGGCACACGATGTCGGGCTTCTGGCGGCGCATCCACCCGGTGAAACCCTTGGCGTGGGCCGAGCGGATGCCGTTCACGTTGCACGTGATGACTCTCATGGGGAAATTGAGCCGCGCAAGCACGGCGAAGCGGACTTTGAGCGAAAATAGCGCCTATCGTAACCTTGGAAGCACCCATGAACGCCGCCGCCGCACCCGCCACCACCGCCGAGCGCGACGCTTTTCGCCGCGAGTTCGTCGAGTTCGCCATGCGCGCGGGGGTGCTGCGCTTCGGGGAATTCAAGACCAGGGCCGGGCGCCTCTCGCCCTACTTCTTCAATGCGGGGCTCTTCTGCGACGGCGAGCGCCTGGGCGAGCTCGCCGGGTTCTACGCGCACGCCGCGCTCGCCTCGGGAATCGCCTTCGACGTGATCTTCGGTCCCGCCTACAAGGGCATCACCCTCGCCGCGGCGACCGCCGTGGCCCTTGCCCGGCTCGGTCACAATGTGCCGTTTTGCTTCAATCGCAAGGAGGCCAAGGATCACGGTGAGGGGGGCAACATCGTCGGTGCGCCATTGCGGGGCCGCGCCCTCATCATCGACGACGTGATCACCGACGGCGCGTCGAAGCGCGAGGCGATCGAGATCATCCGCGCGGCCGGGGCGACGCCGGCTGGCGTGCTAATTGCTCTGGATCGCCAGGAGCGCGGGCAGGGCGAGCTCTCGGCGACGCAGGAAGTCAGCCGGGACTTCGGTCTGCCCGTTACAGCCATTGCGACCCTTGCCGACATCCTCGCCACGCTGCGCGGGCGCCCGGGGGAAAGCGGCAACATCGAAAGGATCGAGGCATACCGCGCGCGCTACGGCGCGGCGGGATACTGAGGCAACGTGAGGCGTACCCTGGGAGCACAAAAGTGAGAAAAATCTTTCTGCTGTTGGCCGCGCTGTACGTCCCCGCCGCCGCGGCCGCGTACAAGTGCGTGGACGAGAAGGGCGTGACCCACATCGGGGACACTCCGCCCGCCGGCTGCGCGAACGTGATGATGTACGAGCTGTCGAGGAGCGGCGCGCTCCTGCGCAGCATCGAGCCGACGCCCACGCCCGAGCAGGTCAAGGCGAAGCTCGAGGAGGCGCAGCGCAAGAAGGAGGCCGGCCGGATCGCCGGCGAGCAGAAGCGCAAGGACGACGCGCTCCTCTCCAGCTACAGCAACGAGCGCGAGTTCGACGTCTCGCGCGACCGCAACATCGAGCCTCTTACCGCGCGCATCCGGCAGAACCAGGATCGCGTCAAGGCCGCCGAGAAGCGCCTGCAGGATCTCGAGGACGAGATGGAGTTCTACAAGGCCGGCAAGAGCAAGAGCAAGACTGCCAAGGCGCGCGAAGTGCCCCCCGCGCTCGTGAGCGAGCAGCAGCGCGTGCGCTCGGAGAGGGAAACGCTCGAGAAGAACATCGCCGCGAGCGAACGCGAGATCGCGGCCCTCAAGGTGAAGTTCGACACCGACAAGAAGCGCTGGCTCGCCCTGAAGAGCGACCCGGGCATGCGCAACCAGCAACCTGAGCCCGCGAAGGCGACCGTGGCCGGTACGCTGATCCCGGGCGCGGCGGGCATTGCGAAGTGCGGCTCCAAGACCTACGAGTGCCAGGCGGGCCAGGCCTACACGTGCAAGCGCACGGACGGCGTGAGCTACCGCGTCGACTGCGCGGTCGAGCGCAAGTAATTCACGCTCACGAGGCGAGCCGCGCGCGCAGGATGCGGTTCACTTCCTGCGGGTTGCCCTTCCCCCGGGTCGCCTTCATCACCTCGCCGACCAGCGCGTTGAAGGCCTTTTCCTTGCCGGCGCGGTAGTCGTCGACGAGCTTCGGGTTGGCCGCGAGCGCTTCGGCGACGGCTGCCTCGAGGGCGCCGCTGTCGGAAATCTGCTTCAAGCCGCGCTTCTCGACGATCGCGTCGGCGCCGCCCTCGCCTGCTGCTATCGCGTGCAGCACCTCCTTCGCCGCCGTGGCCGAGATCGTCCCGCCGTCGATGAGCTCGACGACTCGCGCCAGGTCGCGCGGCGCGAGGGGTAGCTGCGCGAACTCGAGCCCGCGCTCGTTGAGAAAGCTCGCGATCTCGCCGTTCAGCCAGTTCGCCACCGCCTTCGGAGAGACCGGGGCCGCGGCGATCGCCCCATTGAAGAAGTCCGCCTTCTCGCGGGCTTCGGTGAGGAGGGCGGCGTCATACGCGGACAGGCCATGCCGCTCGACATATTCCCGGCGCAAGGCAGCGGGCAACACCGGCATGGAGCGGCGCACCTCGTCGATCCATTGCGCAGTGACCTGCACGGGCAGGAGGTCAGGATCCGGGAAATAGCGGTAGTCCTGCGCGTCCTCCTTGGAGCGCATCGGTCGCGTCTCGCCGCGGTCGGGATCGAAGAGGCGAGTCTCCTGCACCACCTTGCCGCCGTCCTCGATCAGCTCGACCTGGCGGCGCACCTCGTACTCGATCGCCTTCTCGAGGAATCGGAAGGAGTTCAGGTTCTTGACCTCGCATCTCGTGCCGAGGGGCTCGCCGGGGCGGCGCACCGAAACGTTCGCGTCGCAGCGAAACGACCCCTCCTGCATGTTGCCATCGCAAATGCCGATCCAGCGCACCAGCGAGTGCAGCGCCTTGGCATAGGCGACCGCCTCCGCGGCCGAGCGCATCGCGGGCTCGGTCACGATCTCCAGGAGCGGGGTGCCGGCGCGATTCAGGTCGATGCCGGTCATGCCGCTGAAGTCCTCGTGCAGCGACTTGCCCGCGTCCTCCTCGAGGTGCGCGCGCGTGAGCGGCACGAACTTCTCGGCCTCGCCCACCAGGATCGCGAGGCCGCCGCCCGAGACGATCGGCTGCAGGTACTGGCTGATCTGGTACCCCTTCGGAAGGTCGGGATAGAAATAGTTCTTGCGCTCGAAGGCGCTCACCGGCGCGATGGTCCCGCCGACGGCGAGGCCGAAGCGGATGGCGCGCTCCAACGCGCCCCGGTTCAGGACCGGCAGCGTGCCGGGCAGCGCGAGGTCGATCGCGGCGGCCTGCGTGTTCGGCGCGGCGCCGAACTGCGTCGACGCGCCGGAGAAGATCTTCGAGACGGTGGTGAGCTGCGCGTGGGTCTCCAACCCGATGACGACTTCCCAGCTCATGCGAACGCCGCCGGCATGCGGGTATGCCAATCGCTCGCCTGCTGGAAGGCGTGCGCCACGGCGAGCATGCGCGACTCCTCGAAGTAGTTGCCGACGATCTGCAGGCCCACCGGCCGGCCCTTGTCGCCAAACCCGCACGGGATCGACATGCCCGGCAGGCCCGCGAGGTTGATGGGGATCGTGTAGAGGTCGTCCAGGTACATCTGCACGCAGTCGGTGACCTTCGCGCCCAGGTCGTAGGCCACGCTCGGCGCCGCGGGCCCCATGATCACGTCGCACCGCTTGAAGGCTTCCGCGAAGTCGCGCGCGATGAGGCGCCGGATCCGCTGCGCCTTGAGGTAGTACGCGTCGTAGTAGCCATGCGAAAGGACGTAGGTGCCGATCAGGATGCGCCGCTTCACTTCCGCGCCGAAGCCCTGCGCGCGCGTCTTGCGGTACATATCGAGGAGGTCCGTGTATTCGGGCGCGCGATAGCCGTAGCGCACGCCGTCGTAGCGCGACAGGTTCGACGAGGCCTCGGCGGGAGCGATCACGTAGTAGACCGGCACCGAGAGATGCTGGTTGGGAAGGCTCACTTCGACCACGCTCGCGCCCTGCTTCCTGTATGCCTCGATGGCTGCGAGAATTGGGTCGCCCACGTCGCGCGCGAGGTCGGCGGTGAAGTATTCGCGCGGCACGCCGATGCGAAGGCCCTTCACCCCACGCGCGAGGCCGCCCACGTAATCGTCCTTGGGGCGGTCCATGCACGTGGAATCGCGCGCATCGAAGCCCGCCATCACGTCGAGCACCATCGCGAGGTCGCGGGCGCTCTTCGCGAGCGCGCCGCCCTGGTCAAGCGAGGAGGCGAACGCCACCATGCCGTAACGCGACACGCGCCCGTAGGTGGGGCGCAGCCCGCTCACCCCGGTGAACGACGCGGGCTGGCGGATCGAGCCCCCCGTGTCGGTGCCCGTGGCCGCGGGCGCGAGGCGCGCCGCCACCGCGGCGGCGGAGCCGCCGGAGCTGCCGCCGGGAACGGCCTTCGCGTCCCAGGGATTCCTCACCGGGCCGAAGTACGAGTTCTCGTTCGACGACCCCATCGCGAACTCGTCCATGTTGGTCTTGCCGA
>JBDTXQ010000277.1:0-4297 GCA_040006115.1 Usitatibacter sp. | reverse complement strand
GGAAGATCGCCTTCGGCGTGCAGTACTTCCTCGGGCAGGACATCCACCACGCCACACTCGGCATCATCGGCATGGGGCGCATCGGCCAGGCGGTCGCGCGGCGCGCCGCGGGCTTCGACATGCGCGTGATCTACAACAACCGGTCGCGATTGCCCGAAGGCGACGAGAAGCGCCTGAACGCGACGCGCGTGGAACGCGACGAGCTCCTCGCGCGAAGCGACTTCGTGGTGGTGATGGCGCCCTATTCGCCGGCGACGCACCATCTCGTCGGCGCCGCGGAGATCGCGAAGATGAAGCCCACCGCGATCCTCGTGAACTGCGCGCGCGGCGGCGTGGTCGACGACGCGGCGCTCGTGGAGGCGCTGAAGGAAAGGCGTATCGCCGGCGCAGGTCTCGACGTCTTCGAAGGAGAGCCGAAGCTGCACGCGGAATTCGCGAAGCTTCCGAACGTGGTCCTCACGCCGCACATCGGCAGCGCCTCCCGCGCCACGCGCATAATCATGTGCAACACCGCGGCCGCGAACATGGCCGCCGTCCTCGAGGGGAAAGAGCCCTCGAACCCCGTCAACTAGGAGAGAGCATGTCCGCGAAAGTCGCATTCATAGGCCTTGGCGTGATGGGATTCCCCATGGCCGGGCACCTCAAGGCGAAGGGCTACGACGTCACTGCCTACAACCGTACCGGCGCGAAGGCCGAGGCCTGGGCCGCGAAGCACGGCGGCAAGTCGGCGCCCACGCCCGCGGCCGCGGCGAAGGACGCGGACTTCGTGATGCTGATGGTCGGCAACGACAACGACCTCCTGGAAGTCGCGCTCGGCAAGGACGGCGCTCTATCCGGGATGAAGAAGGGCGCGATCCTCGTCGACCACACCACCGCTTCGGCGGACGCGGCGCGCAAGGTCTTCGCAGCGGCGAGGGCGAAGGGCGTCGACTTCATCGATGCGCCGGTTTCTGGAGGGCAGGCGGGCGCGGAAAACGGCAAGCTCACCGTGATGTGCGGCGGCGAGAAGGCGCCCTTCGAAAGGGCGAAGCCGGTGATGGATTCGTATGCCCGCGCGGTGACGTTGATGGGCGAGGCGGGTGCCGGGCAGCTCACCAAGATGGTGAACCAGATCTGCATCGCGGGCCTGGTGCAGGGGCTCTCGGAGGGCATCGCGTTCGCCGAGAAGGCGGGCCTCGACGCCGACCTCGTGCTCGACGTGATCTCCAAGGGCGCGGCGCAGTCGTGGCAGATGGAGAACCGCGGCAAGACCATGCACCAGCGCAAGTTCGACTTCGGCTTCGCGGTCGACTGGATGAGGAAAGACCTCGGCATCTGCCTCGAGGAGGCGAAAAGGAACGGCGCGAAGCTTCCGGTCACGCAGACCGTCGCCGGCTACTACGACGAGATCTCGAAAGCGGGCAACAACCGTTTCGACACATCATCCCTCATCACTCGACTCTAGGAACTAACATGGCCATCAAGCTCTACTACGCACCGGGCGCCTGCTCCCTCGCATCGCACATCGCGCTGGAGGAGGTCGGCATCCCCTACGAGACGCAGAAGATGAACCTCATGGAGGGCGACCAGAAGAAGCCTGAGTATTTGCGCCTGAACCCGCGCGGGCGCGTGCCCACGCTCGTGGTGGACGACCAGGTGCTCACCGAGAACGTCGGCATCTTGAGCTACTTCGGCGGCGGCTATCCGCAGGCGGGCCTCTTCCCGAAGAAGACCTGGGAGCAGGCGAAGCTCATGTCGACGCTCGCATGGCTCTCCAACACCGTGCATCCCACGTACGGCCACATCATGCGCGCGGCGCGCTATGTCGATGGCGACGACCACCAGGAAGCGGTGAAGGCGAAGGGCCGCGCGAATTTCCATGGCTACCTCGAGGAGATCGACAAGCTCCTCGAAGGCCACAAGTGGTCGATCGCCAACCAGTACACCGTGGTCGATCCGTACCTGCTCGTGTTCTACCGCTGGGGCAACCGCGCCAAGATGCCGGTGCGCGACCTCAAGAACTACTCGGCGCTCGTCGACCGGGTGATGGCGCGCCCCGCCGTGAAGAAAGTGATGGCCGACGAAGGCATCACCCTCGACTAAAAAGTCGTGTCAGGTACGATTTTCGACCACTTGGTCGTCGCGGCGCGCACGCTCGACGAAGGCGGGGCGTGGGTCATGTCGAAGCTCGGTGTGGCGCCGGTGGCCGGCGGCAAGCATCCGACCATGGGCACGCACAACCGGCTCCTCTTCATCGGGCCGCGCCGTTTCCTCGAGGTGATCGCCGTCGATCCCGACGCTCCGGCGCCGGGTCGGCCGCGCTGGTTCGACCTCGACGATCCCGGCATGCGCACGAAACTGGAGCATGGCCCCGCGCTCATCCATTGGGTCGAGCGCACCAACGACCTGGATGCGGCCCTGCGGGAGTATCCCCAGCCGGTGGAGGTGCTTGCGCTCGCTCGCGGCCGCTACCGCTGGCGCATCGGCGTGCCGAAGGACGGCCGGCGCCCCGGCGGCGGGACGCTACCCACGCTCATCCAGTGGGAAGGGAGCCTGCACCCCGCCGAGGCCTTGCCCGACACCGGCTGCCGCCTCGAGCGATTCGCGGCGAAG
This sequence comes from Usitatibacter sp., assembly GCA_040006115.1. GTDB lineage: Bacteria > Pseudomonadota > Gammaproteobacteria > Burkholderiales > Usitatibacteraceae > Usitatibacter. The sequence continues at coordinate 1,705 of JBDTXQ010000277.1, read as the reverse complement.
GAGGGCCGGATCGAGGCCGTCTTCTCCACGCCCTTCGGAACCCGTACGATCCCGTAGCGGAATACCCGCCGCGCCGGCTTGTTGACCCAGTATTAGCGCCGCCTGATACAGGAAGCCTGTGGACTACAACCTCATCATCCCGTTCATCCCCAACCTGCGCCGCTACGCGCGCGCGCTGGTGGGCGACCGGGATGGCGCGGACGACCTGGTGCAGGACACGCTCGAGCGAGCGGTACGCAAGTTCCACCTGTGGAAGCCGGGGGACCTGCGCGCGTGGCTGTTTTCGATCATGCACAACGTGTTCGTGAACCAGCTGAAGGCGCGCAAGATAGGGCCCTCGGTGGAGATCGACGAGGCGATGATCGCGGCGCACATTCCCACGGTGACGAGCGTCGACGTGATCGACATGCACCGTGCGCTCCTCACGCTCGCCCCGGAGCAGCGCGAGGTGGTGCTGCTCATCGCCCTCGAGGACATGACCTACGCCGACGTGAGCCGCGCGCTCGGCATCCCGATCGGAACCGTGATGTCGCGCCTGTCGCGCGGCCGGGAAAAGTTGAGGCACCTCATGAACGGCGAGCCCGCCAAGGGCCCATTGAGAGTCGTGCAATGAACGAAGAAGAAGATCGAGTGGAATACGCCGAGCAGAACGCGCTCTTGAAGCGCCAGTTCGACCCGGTGCTCACCGAGCCGATCCCCGCGCGCATGTACCTGAAGCGCCCGGCGTGGCTCGACTACGCGCGCGCCGCCATGCTGGTGGCGGTTGGCGTCGCCATAGGTCTCGCGGCTGCGCTCATGCGCGCGCCCGCCCCCGTCGCCACTTTCGCGCAGCCCCTCCCGCTGCGCGCGGCCCGCGCTCACCTCGTCTATTCGCCCGAGGTGCGCCACCCGGTCGAAGTCGACGCGAAGGACAAGGACCACCTCGTGAAGTGGCTCTCCAAGCGCCTGGGCACCAGCCTCAAGATCCCGATCCTCGCGACCGAGGGGTTCGAGCTCCTCGGCGGGCGGCTGCTGCCCGGCAACGACGGGCCGGTCGCGCAGTTCATGTACCAGGAGCCGTCCGGCAAGCGCCTCACGCTGTATGTGACACGCCCCCACAAGGGCGACAACGTGACCGCGTTCCGCTTCGCGCAGGAAGGCCCGGTGTCGGTCTTCTACTGGATCGACCGCGAGTGCGGCTACGCGCTTTCCGGAGAGGTCGACAAGCCCACCCTCGCGCGCGTCGCGACCCTGGTCTACAAGCAGCTCGAGCCCTGATGTTGCCGTTGTAACGGCTTGTGTGATGCAATTCACAGAAGGAGTGCCGAAAAGGGCGCACTTTCACCGATGGCGCATCGCACGGCGGGGTCCATGGCCGACAACGACAAGAGGAAGGGCGACCTGCCGGCGGGCGGGCGATGGCCCGCGCCCCGCCTGAGGGCGCTGCAGGTCGACGAGCTGTATCGGTTCGCGCCCACCGCCACCGCCTTCTCCTACTTCGGGGCGCTGCTCACCCTCGGCGTCCTGATCGAGCTCGGCGACATCGGCCGCGGCGCGGTGTGGTTCCTCTGGGCGACCGCGGTCACCTTCTTCCGCTCCACCTGCATCGTCGCGTACCGCCGCCGCAGCCTCGATTCCGACGCCGAGGCGTGGGGGCGGCTCATGATCGCCGCCAACTTCCTCGCCGGCGTGCAGTGGGGCGTGCTCGGCACGCTGCTCTTCCCCG
>JBDTXQ010000276.1:0-4303 GCA_040006115.1 Usitatibacter sp. | reverse complement strand
ACGATGCCCTTCAGCCGCTCGAACCAGAAGTTGGTGAGCTCGGTGAGCACGCGACCCTTCTCCGGCACCGGAGTCGGCAGGATCACGTCGTAGGCGGACAGGCGGTCGGTCGCGACGAGCAGCAGCTTGTCGTCGCCCACGGCGTAGATGTCCCGCACCTTGCCGCGGCGGAGGAGGGGCAGGGACTCGATCCTGGATTCGTACATGGGATGACGGGCGGCGGCCGCTCGCAAGGCGGCCGCCCGGCCTAGGCTGCCTGCTTCTCGAGGCTCGCATTCCACTGCCCCTTCGCGGCGAGGCTGTTCATGCGTGCGCGATGGTGGAAGGCCTTCTGCGCTGCGCCTACGTTGGCCGCGGAGCCGCGCCACGTGTTCAGCGCGACCGCCTGCAGCGCGCGGCTGTAGCTGAACGTGAGCGGCCACGGAAGGTGGCCGATGCGGTTCATCGCGTCGAGGTGCGCGGTGGCGTTCTCGTCGGTCTGGCCGCCAGAGAGGAAGACCACGCCCGGAAGCGCGGCAGGGACGGTGCGCTTCAGCACGCGCAGCGTGCGCTCCGCGACTTCGGCGACGCCCGCCTGGCGCGCGTTCGCCTTGCCGGAAACTGTCATGCTCGCCTTGAGGATCACGTGCTCGAGCGAGACGCCCTGGGCCTGCAGCTCGCGGAAGAGCGCTTCGAGCGTCTCCTCGTGGACCGCTTCGCTCCTCTCGGTCGAATGGTTGCCGTCGAGGAGCACTTCCGGCTCGACGATGGGGACGATGCTCGCCTCCTGGCAGATGGCGGAGTAGCGCGCCAGGGCGTGCGCGTTGGCCTTGATGCAGGCACGCGACGGAATGCCCTCGCCGATCGTGATCACCGAGCGCCACTTGGCGAATCGCGCGCCGAGCTTGAAATACTCGTCCATGCGCCTGGCGAGGCCGTCGAGTCCCTCGGTCACTTTCTCCCCGGGGTGCAGCGCCATGTCCTGGGCGCCGGCGTCGACCTTGATGCCGGGCAGGATGGCATTCTTCCTCAGGTACTCGGCGAAGCCCACGCCGTCCTTCGTCTTCTGGCGCAACGTTTCGTCGAAGAGGATCACGCCGCTCACGTACTCCGAGATGTTGGGCGTGGTGAAGAGCATCTCGCGGTAGACGCGGCGATTTTCCTCGTTGCATTCGACGTTCACGGAGTCGAAGCGCTTCTTGCAGGTGCCGGAGCTTTCGTCGGCGGCAAGCAGTCCCTTGCCCGGCGCGACCATGGCGCGGGCGGTCTCGGTCATCAGCTTGGTATCCATGGTTTCCTCGAAATCGGGCGCGCGGGGCGGCGTGCCGTGGTTGAACAGGTTCTCAGGACCCGGAATTTTACCAACAACGGTTTTCAGCCGTTGCGGCCGCGGTGCTCGCCGACCTTCACGATCTTCATGGTGTTGGTGCCGCCCGACTTGCCGATGGGCTCGCCGATGGTGAGCACGATGAGGTCGCCGGGCTTCACCGCGCCGTTGGCGACCATGACGGCCTCGGCCTCGGCGAGGAGCTCCTCGCGATCGTGGCCGACGTACTTCACCATCAGCGGGTAGACGTCGCGGAAGAGGGTGCAGCGGTAGCGCGTGAAGGTCTGCGCGGTGAGGGCGTAGATCGGCACGCCGCAATTCAGGCGCGACATCCAGAGCGCGGTGGAGCCCGATTCGGTGAGCGACGCGATCGCCTTCACCTTGAGGTGGTACGCGGTGAAGAGCGCCGCCATCGCGATCGACTGGTCCACGCGCGTGAAGACGCGGTTCAGGAGCTCGGTCTCGAGGGTCACGAGCTGCGACTTCTCCGCCTCGACGCAGATCCGGTTCATCGCGGCGATGGTTTCCACGGGATATTGCCCCGAGGCCGATTCCGCCGAGAGCATCACCGCGTCGGTGCCGTCGAGCACCGCGTTGGCGACGTCGGAGACCTCCGCGCGCGTGGGCACCGGGCTCGAGATCATCGACTCCATCATCTGGGTCGCGGTGATGGTGATCTTGTTCAGCTCCCGCGCGAGGCGGATCATGCGCTTCTGCAGCGCGGGCACCGTGGCGTCGCCCACCTCCACCGCGAGGTCGCCGCGCGCGACCATGATGCCGTCGCATGCCTGCATGATGTCTTCCAGCGCGGGGATCGCCTCGGCGCGCTCGATCTTGGCGATCAGCATCGCGTGGCCGCCGGCGGCTCGCAGCAGCTCCCTCGCCATGTACATGTCGGCGCCGCTCTTCGGGAACGAGACCGCGAGGTAGTCGACCTTCATCTCCGCGGCGGTGCGGATGTCGTCGATGTCCTTGGGCGTGAGCGCCGGCGCCGTGAGGCCGCCGCCCTGGCGGTTGATGCCCTTGTTGTTGGAGAGCACTCCGCCGTGGCGAGTGACGGTCTGGATCTCGGTGCCATGCACCTTCACCACGTCGAGCACCAGCTTGCCGTCGTCCAGCAGCAACACGTCGCCCGCCTTCACGTCGCGCGGCAGCTCCTTGTAGTCGAGGCCCACGCGCTCGGCGTCGCCCATCGTCACGTTCGCGTCGAGCACGAAGGGCTCGCCCGGCTTCAGCAGGATCTTGCCGTCCTTGAACTTGCCCACGCGGATCTTCGGGCCCTGCAGGTCCGCCATGATCCCGACGGCGCGGTTCACCTTGCGGCAGGTCTCGCGCACCAGCGCCGCGCGCTGGATGTGGTCGGCGGCGGTGCCGTGCGAGAAGTTCAGGCGCACCACGTCCACGCCGGCGAGGAACATGCGCTCGAGGACGGCGGCGTCGCTCGAGGCGGGGCCCAGGGTCGCGACGATCTTGGTGCTTCGCATGGGGGCGTTCATCGGGGTTCCTTGGCGCGCTGTTCGAGGATCTCCACCGCCGGCAGCGTCTTTCCCTCGAGGAATTCGAGGAACGCGCCGCCGCCGGTGGAGATGTAGCTGATCTTGTCCGTGACGGCGTACTTCGAGATCGCGGCGAGCGTGTCGCCGCCGCCCGCGATCGAGAACGCATCGGAGGTGGCGATCGCCTCGGCCACCGCGCGTGTGCCGTTTCCGAAGGCGTCGAACTCGAAGACGCCCACCGGGCCGTTCCAGACGATGGTGCCGGCGGCGTGCAGCATGCGGGCGTAGGCGGTCGCGGTCTGCGGGCCGATGTCGAGGATGAGATCGTCGTCCTGCACGTCGCGCGCGGCCTTGGCGCGCGCCGGCGTGTCCGCGGCAAACGACTTGCCGCAAACAACGTCCGTCGGAATGGGCACCGCGGCGCCGCGCGCAGCCATCATCGCCATGATCTCCTTCGCCTCGGCGCCGAGGCCGGCCTCGCAGAGCGACTTGCCGACCGGCAATCCCGCCGCGACCATGAACGTGTTGGCGATGCCGCCGCCCACGATCAGCTGGTCGACCTTCGCCGCGAGCGACTTGAGGATGGTGAGCTTGGTCGAAACCTTCGAGCCGGCCACGATCGCAACCAGCGGGCGCCGGGGCGCGGCGAGCGCGTGCCCGAGCGCCTCGAGCTCCGCGGCGAGGAGCGGGCCCGCGCAAGCGACCTTCGCGTATTTCGCGACGCCGTGGGTGCTCGCCTCGGCGCGATGCGCGGTGCCGAACGCGTCATTTGCATACACGTCGCAGAGCGCGGCGTACTTGCGCGCGAGCGCGTCGTCGTCCTTCTTCTCGCCCCTGTTGAAGCGGCAGTTCTCGAGGAGGACGAGCTCCCCCGGCTTCACGTCCACGCCGTCGACCCACTCGCGCTTCAACGCCACCGTGCGGCTCATGAGCTCGCCGATGCGCTTCGCCACGGGCGCGAGCGAATCGGCTTCCGAGAACTGCCCTTCCGTGGGACGGCCGAGATGGGAAGTCGCCATCACCGCGGCGCCCTGGTCGAGGGCGAGCTGGTAGGCAGCGAGCGACGCCCGGATGCGCGTGTCATCGGTGATGCGGCGCGCGTCGTCCATCGGGACGTTCAGGTCCGAGCGGATGAAGACCCGCTTCCCGGCGAGATCGAGGCCGGCGAGCTTCGCGGTCGTCATTGGCCGCGCTCGAAATAGGTCTCGCCCACCTCGCGTGGATGGGCGGTGAAGGGATTCCTCACTTCGCCTGCATCAGCGCGAGGGTCACGTCGAGCATGCGGTTGGAGAAGCCCCACTCGTTGTCGTACCAGGAGGACACCTTAACCAGCGTGCCTTCCGAGACCCGCGTGAGGCTGGCGTCGAAGATCGAGCTCGCGGGATTGTGGTTGAAGTCCGACGATACCAGCGGCTCGCTGTTGTACTCGAGGATGCCCTTCAAGTCGCTCGCGCAGGCCTGCTTTACCGCGTTGTTGACCTCATCGACCGTAGTGGGCTTC
>JBDTXQ010000275.1:0-4305 GCA_040006115.1 Usitatibacter sp. | reverse complement strand
ACGAGGTGCTGCAGGCGGCGGGCACCAAGTGGAACTTCCTCAACTTCAAGCCGGGATTGGTCGGCGGGCATTGCATCGGCGTCGATCCCTACTACCTCACGCACAAGGCCGAGCTCGCCGGCTACCACCCCGAGGTGATCCTCGCCGGGCGGCGCATCAACGACGGCATGGGCCCGTACGTGGCGCGCAAGGCGATCCAGCAGATGATCCACCAGGGCCGCAACATCCTCGGCGCGCGCGTGAACGTCCTCGGCATGACCTTCAAGGAGAACTGCAAGGACATCCGCAACTCGAAGGTGATCGACGTGATCCGCGAGCTCGAGGAGTTCGGCGTCGAGTGCCACGTCCACGACCCCGAGGCCGACGCCGACGAGACCATGCACGAGTACGGCATCAAGCTCGAGTCGTGGGACGAGCTTCCCGCAGCGGACGCGCTGATCCTCGCGGTAGCGCACCAGGGCTTCACCCAGCTCACGCCCGCCGCGGTCATGGAGAAGATCGTGCGCAAGGGCTGCCTCGTGCAGGTGAAGCCGGCGTTCGATTCCGACGCGTTCGCCCGCGAAGGGGTGCGCGTGTGGCGTCTCTAGCCTCGGTCGCGGCGCCGCGAGCTTCCGCCCGCAAGCTGCGCGTCGGCGTGTTCGCCGACGCCTCGATGCAGCCGCGCTGGGTCGTCGAGGCCCTCGCCAAGGTCGCGTCCTCGGACTTCGCCGAGATCGTCGCCATCTGCATTCCAAATACCGATAACCGGGGACAGACCTCGGTTATCACAGGGCGAAAACCGAAGTCTGTCCCCGGTTTCTGGTCGTGGTACTCACGGGTGGATCGCGGGATTTTCGGGGCGGCGGCGGACTGGTCGGCGCCGTGCGACATCGAGACGCTGGTGCCGCGTTCTCGGCGCGTGGCGTGCGAGGACCTTTCGGCCGCGGAGGGCGCGCCGCTCGACGTGGCGTTCGCGGTCGGCGACATCGACGACGCATCGCTTGACGGGCTCGCGCGCCATGGGACGTGGCGCTACTGCTTCGGCGAAGGGCAGGGCACCCGCGAGGCGCTCGCCGGCGTGCGAGAGGTGATCGACGGCGTCCCGGCGACCGGCTCGGCGCTTCGAATCCGCGTGGGCCCTGGGATGCCTGACCGCATCGCGCAGGAATCGTGGGCGCGCACGCTGCCGATCTCGGTGGCGAAGAGCCGCGACAACCTGTTCGCCAAGTCGTCGGAATTCGTGGCGCGCGCGCTGCGCGAGCTGCACGCGATGGGCCCCGCCTGGATCGACGGGCGCACGCGGCCCGCCAAGTCCCTCCCCAGCGAGTCGTTTCCGGGCGCCGCCGGGCTCGTGGGCGACATCTCGCGCATGGGGGCGCGCCTCGCGCAGCGCGCCGCATCGAAGATCGCGAACGTCGAGCAATGGTCGCTCGCCTTCCGCTTCACGCAGATCGAGCCGTGGAACGCCTCCCTCGATGGCTTCGTGCGCATGCAGCCGCCCAAGGACCGCTTCTGGGCCGATCCCTTCCCGATCCAGCGCGGCGGGCGCAACTACATCTTCTTCGAGGAGCTGCCCTTCGCCGCGGGCAAGGCGCACATCAGCGTGGTCGAGGTCGGCCGCGACGGCCGCGCCTCGGAGCCGGTGCGCGTCCTCGAGCGCGACTACCACCTCTCCTATCCTTTCCTCGTCGAGGACGGCGGCGAGCTCTACATGGTCCCGGAGACCGCACACAACAACACGGTCGAGATCTACCGCTGCGTGGAATTCCCCGGCAAGTGGCGCCGCGAGCGCGTCCTTCTGGATGGCATCCCTGCCGCCGACGCGACGCTGCACCGCATCGACGGGCACTGGTGGATGTTCGCCAACGTCGCGGCGAACGGCGCCGAGATGCACGACGAGCTGCACCTCTTCAGCGCCGAGCGGCTGCTGGGCGATTGGAAGCCGCACCGCGCGAACCCGGTGAAGTCCGACGTGCGCAGCTCGCGTCCCGCGGGCAGGCTCTTCACCCAGGGCACACGCCTCTATCGTCCCGCGCAAATCTGCGCGCCGCTCTATGGAAGCGGCGTCTCGATCAATCGCGTGACCCGCCTTTGCCACGAGGAGTTCGCCGAGGAGGAGGAGCGCCGCGTGGTGCCCGCGGCCGTGAGCGGGCTCCTCGGCTTGCACACCCTCAACCGCGCGGGCGACCTCTCCGTGGTCGACTTCTTCGCGCGCCGCTCGAGGTTCTGACCATGGGCCTCACCAGCCTCGGCTATCCGCTCATCGTCACGGCGCTGTGCCTGGCGCTCTGCGCTGCCGTCGCGCGCCTCGACCCCTGGTATCGCGAGCACCTCGGCGCCATGGGCACGGGGCGCTTCGAATCGATCGACGGCCTGCGCGGCTTTCTCGCAATCGGCGTGTTCTTCACGCACGTGATCGCCACCTACGGCTATTACGCGCACGGCCGCTGGTATTCAATCGCCCCGGTGTACACGTTGATGGGCCAGGCCGGGGTCTCGCTCTTCTTCATGATCACGGGCTTCCTCTTCTGGCGCCGCGCGCTGCGCGCCGAGCGCGGGCTCGACGCGCGCGCGCTCTACGTCTCGCGCATCCGCCGGCTCGTGCCGATGTACGCCGTCTCCGTGGCGCTTGTCCTGATGGTCGTCGCGGTGGAGAGCGGCTTCGAGCTGCGCGATCCGCTGGTCCCTCTCCTGAAGGAGCTGCGCACGTGGCTCTCGTTCGGCTTCATGAGCGCCTCCGACATCAACGGCGTGAAGGATGCGCACATCATCAACGCGGTGTACTGGACGCTCGCCTACGAGTGGAGCTTCTACCTCGCACTGCCCTTGCTGGCACTTTTCGCGCGCGGCTGGGCCTTCGCCATCCTCGCGATCGCGACGATCTTCTTCGGCATCCAGGCGCCCATCACCATCAACTTCCTCTGCGGCGCGCTCGCGGCGGTGGCGTTGGAGCGGGACCTGCTCGACGGGCGCCTCGCGCGCCCCTGGCTCGCCCCGGTGCCGATCGCGGCGATCTCGATGGCGCTCCTCGCGTTCGACGAGCCCAATCACCCCGCCTCGATCGGGCTCCTCTTCGTGGCGTTCCTCTTCATGGTGGACGGCAACACGCTCTTCGGCCTGTTGCGCACGCGCGCGGCGCAGCTCTTCGGTACGGTGAGCTACAGCTTCTACCTGCTGCATTGCATCGCGCTCTTCGTCACCTTCCGCCTGGTGAACGCGGTAACCCCCGTGGCGCAGCTCAGCGGAGCCGAGCACTGGATGGCGGCGACGCTTGCGGCGCTCGGCGCGACGCTCGTTTCCACGCTCACCTACCGGCGCATCGAGCACCCGTTCATCGCAGGGCGCCCGGTGGGAGTTGCGACGATGCGCGTGATGCGCCCGGCGGCCGCCTCCTGAGCCGAACGTGAGACCCGACCTCATGGCTCTCGAGGATTTCCTCCACCCCTACCTCGGCCGCTACCTCGGAGCGCCGGGGTGGTTGAAGGCCTCGGCGGGCCGTGCCTATTCGCTGCTGCCCTCACGCGTGCGCCTGGGCGGCGCGTACCGGCGGTTCCGCGGCGAGGCGCTCGGCGCCGACGGCGCCGGGTCGATCGAAGCGCTCGTGCGGGAGAAGCTCGCCGCCACGCTTCGCTGGGCTTTCGACACGGTGCCCGCGTACCAGGGATTCCGCGGCCTACTCGATGGCCACGGCGATCCGCGCGAAGCGCTGCAGCGCCTGCCCGTCACCGACAAGCTCGACATCAAGCGCCATCCGGAGCGCTACTTGTCGCGCGCCATGAAGGCGCGCGCGCGCATGGAGATGTTCACCGGGGGATCGACGCGCAACCCGATGCAGTTCTACCTGCAGAAGCACGTCACGCGGCCGAAGGAGTTCGCCTTCATCCAGAGCTTCCGCGACCGCCTCGGCGCGAGCGCGGGCGACCTCGTCCTCGCGTTGCGCGGGCGCACCGTGCCCTCGGCGGCGCAGCCCGCCGGGCGCATCTGGATGCACGAGCCGATCAAGCACCAGCTGATCCTGTCCTCCGACCACCTCGAGCGCCGCTACATGCCCGCGTACGCCGAAGCGCTCGCGCTGCACCGGCCCGCGTACATCGAGGCCTTCCCGTCGGCGCTCTTTCCGCTCGCGCGCTGGCTCGCCGCCAACCCGCTGCCGGAATTCACGCGCGGCGTGAAGGGCGTGATGCTCTATTCCGAGAACGTCTACGGCTACCAGATGGAGAAGTTCCGCGAGGTGTTCGGCTGCCCGATCGTGTCGCACTACGGGCACTCGGAGCGCGTGCTGATGGCCGCCACCATGCCCGACGACGAGCGCTACTTCTTCTGGCC
>JBDTXQ010000274.1:0-4307 GCA_040006115.1 Usitatibacter sp. | reverse complement strand
GGTCGACATGATCGACGTGAGCGTGAGCACCTTCGCGGGGAAGTCGGCCGCGAGATTCTGCGCGATCATTCCGCCCATCGACGCGCCGACCACGTGTGCGCGCGCGATGCCGAGCTCGTCGAGGAGCGCCGCGGTGTCGCGCGCCATGTCGCCGATCAAATAAGGTGCCTTCATGGGCAGGCGCACAAGATACTTGAGGGTCTCGAGCCCCACGCGCGGCGTGCCGAGGTGATCGATCTGCGTCGAGAGGCCGGCGTCGCGGTTGTCGAAGCGCACCACGCGAAATCCCTGCGCAGTGAGCATCTGGCAGAGCGCGTCGGGCCACAGGATCATCTGCATGCCCAGGCCCATCACCAGCAGGATGGCCGGATCGGCCGGATCGCCGAACGACTCGTACTCGAGCGACAGGCCGTTAGCCTGGATCGCGGGCACGGTAGGGATCGTTGAAGAGGTGCTTCCTCCAGCCGTCGCGATGGAAGGGCTTCCATCGGCCCTCGCGCTGCGCGAGGCGATCGGCGATGGCGTACCAGGCGACCGGATTCATCCCCATGCCGATGTGGCTCGCGGGAACCTCGATGCTCTCGGCGCGCGCGCCGGGCGGCTGCACGCAGCACGGCCACGCGACGATCCCGTCGGTGCGGCTGAAGACGGACGTGGTGGGGACTGGGGGCGCCTCGCGCACGCCCGCGAGCTCTTCGGCGTCGGCGACCCTGTGGCCGCTCGTGAACTCGTAGAGCCGCCACACGTTGTTGGCGCGCGGGTGTCCGGTGAAGGGCGAGGCGAGCGTGATCACGCAGCGCACGTCCTCGGGGGCGAGCTTCGCGATCTCGCGCGCGAAGAGGCCTCCCAGGCTCCATCCGACCAGGCTCACCCTGCGACCGGTCGAGCGCCGTATCTTGCGCACGTGCTCGAGGCTCCTCGCGAGGACGCCGGCGCGCGGGCCGAAGTTGAAGCGCATCTGCCAGCCGTGGGATTTGTAGCCGCTCGCGGCGAGGAACGTGCGCAGCGGCAGCGTGCTCATGTCGGGCGTCGCGAGGCCGGGGAAGACGACCACGGGATGGCCGTCGCCGTAGGGCATGCAGCGCAGCAGCGGGAACGCGGCAATGGCAGCGCCGAATTCCCACGGCGCGCGCCCTTCGAGCGCGAGGAGGAATGCCCCGGGGGGCTTGATCGAACTCGCCTGGCTCATCCTCTTTCCAGGGCCTTCAGAAGCTCCTTGTGCGCACTTGTAAGGTGCTTTGCGAACGAACGCAAGTCCGGCACGGTCCGCTTGCACGCGACCAGGCCGAAATCGAGCGAGCCGGCGTAGCTCACGATCGTCACGTTCAGGGCCAGGCCGTGGGTCACGATTGAGACCGGGTAGTAGGCCCTGAGTTCGGCGCCCGCGAGGTAGAGCGCGGCCTGCGGGCCCGGCACATTGGAGATCACCACGTTCGCGATCACGGGAATGCGCGGCGCCACGACGGCCTTGCGATAAAGGGGCGTGATCGCCGCCATGAGCCACGGGACGCCGAGCGAGGGCAGGTCGGTGGGGATGGCGCCCTTCACGCTCCCCGCGAGCGCCTTCGCGCGCGTCGCCGCCTCGCGCATCGCCGCGATGCGCTTCGCGGGGTCGGCGATGTGCGTCGCGAGGCTCACCAGCATCATCGAGACCCGGTTCTCCTGCGTGGTGTCGCCCGGCGCGCGAAGGCTCAACGGCACCGCGGCCACCATCGATTTGGCGAGCGCGCCCTTGTCGTCGGCGAAGAGGCGGCGCAGCGCGCCCGCGACCAGCGCGAGCACGACGTCGTTCAGCTTCGCGTCGAAGTGGCGCGCGATGGCCTTCGCTTCGTCGAGCGGGATCTGGGTCGCGACGAACAGGCGCTCTGCGCAGATGGCGGCGTTCAACCGGTTGCGCGGCGCAAGCGCGATGCCGCGCCTCTTCAGCTCGCTCGCGCCGAGCGCGACCGCGCCCGCGCGCCGCGCGGCGCGGGCCACGCCCGGCACCGACTTGAAGATCCTTCCGTACTGCGCGACCGTGTTGCGCAGCGCCGCGCCGAGCATCTTCGCGGAGGATGGCGCCATCCTCGCGGGCACGGCCCGCGGCGCCGGCGTGGCGCGCGCCCTGCGCGCGCTGTCGAGGAGCGCCTGCGCCACCGCGATGCCGCCCTTCCCGTCGAGCGCGGCGTGATGGATCTTCGCGTAGAACGCCACCTCGCCCGTCTTCAGGCCGTCGATGACGGTGAACTCCCAGAGCGGCTTGCCGCGATCGAGCACGCCGGCCTGCAGCGTCGCGACCGCGGCCTCGAGTTGCGCCTGGGTCCCCGGCTTCGGCAACGTGACGCGCCGCATGTGATGGTCGAGGTCGAAAGACGGGGCGTCGATCCAGAGCGGGCTTGCGAGGTCGAGCGGCATGAAGCGCACGATGCGCGAGAACACCGGGGCGAGATGCAGGCGCTTCTCGATATGGGCGCGGATCGCCTTGTAGGGATCCTTCCGCGCGCCGAAGCCTCCGAGGATCATGAGGCTACCGACGTGCATCGGCGTCTCGGGCGTCTCCAGCTGAAAAAAACAGCGCGTCCAGCGCGCTGAGGTGCTTCATGGTGGCGCCCAATTTACCGTTATAGAATAGGGAAAGCGAGAACATTCAATGGAACCCCTCCGCATCGGCGTCTCGGCCCGGCTGCTCTACCCGGACCCGTCACGCACGTTCCTGCCCACCAAGTCGGTCCAGTATCTCGAGCAGTCGGCGGCCAACTGGATCATGTCGGGCGAGGTTCTCGCGTTCATGATCCCGGAGATGAGCCTCACCTCCGCGCACTATCCCAAGAATCTCAAGATCAAGCATTACGTCGACGCGCTCGACGGGTTGCTGCTGCAGGGCGGCGCCGACATGTCGCCCAAGAGCTACGGCGAGACGCCGATCAACCCGATTTGGGCCGGCGACGAGATCCGCGACGCCTACGAGATCGAGCTCTTCCACGAGTTCGTGACGCAGGGCAAGCCCGTGTTCGGCATCTGCCGCGGCCACCAGGTGATCAACGTGGCGCTCGGCGGCACGCTATACCAGGACATCACGACGCAATGCCAGGGCAGCAAGGGCTCGCACCGCGACGAGGCCAAGTACGAGAACCACTTCCACGACATGCGCATCCTTCCGAACACGTGGCTCTCGCGGCTCTATCCGGACTTCGACGTGAAGCGCATCAACACGATCCACCACCAGGCGATCAAGACCATCGGCGAAGGCCTCGTGCCTGAAGCCGTGAGCGAACCCGACGGCATCGTGGAAGCGATCCGCTGGGAAGGGCACAGCTTCGTGGTCGGTGTGCAATGGCATCCGGAGTTCATGGATCCAAAGGACCTGTCGCTCATCGACAGCCGGCCGCTGCTGCACGCCTTCCTCGCCGCCTGCGAGCTGCGCAAGCGCACCGGGAAGGCCACGCCGGTGATGGCGATCAAGGCCGCGTGAAGCTGAGAGTCGTCAATCCCGCGACCGACGAAGTCGTGGCGACGCTCGCTGGCGACGACGCGAAGAGCGTCAAGTCCAAGTACCTGCAGGCGCGCGCCGCCCAGCCCGGCTGGGCGGCCATGCCGTTGAAGAAGCGCCTCGCGGCGATCGCCTCGTTCCGCGAACGCGTCGTCGCCGAATCTGAGAAGCTCGCGCGCGTCCTCACCTCCGAGGTCGGCAAGCCCATCTCGCAATCGAGGAACGAGTTGAAAGGGCTCCTGCCGCGCCTCGATTTCTTCCTCGCCGAGACCGCGAAGACGCTGCGTCCCGAGAAGGTCTCCCTGGACTTGCAGAGCTCGATGGAGGAGAGGATTTCCCACGAGCCCCTCGGCGTGGTGGCCAACATATCCGCCTGGAACTACCCGTGGTTCGTGGGGGCGAACGTCTTCGTCCCGGCGCTCCTCGCGGGCAATACGGTGCTCTACAAGCCCTCGGAATTCGCCTCCCTCACCGGCCTCGAGATCGCAAGGCTGCTGCACGCGTCGGGCATTCCGGAAGACGTGTTCATTCCGCTCATCGGCGCGGGCGATGTGGGCGCTGCGCTATTGAAGCAACCGGTTGACGGCGTGTTCTTCACCGGCTCCTACGGCACCGGGCGGCGCATCGCGGAAGCCGTGCGCGGGCGCTTGATCAAGCTGCAGCTGGAGCTGGGCGGCAAGGATCCCGTCTACGTGTGCGAAGACGTGGACCTCGCCAAGGCCGCCGCCGGCATCGCCGACGGCGCCTTCTACAACACCGGGCAGAGCTGCTGCTCGGTCGAGCGCATCTACGTGAACGAGAAAGTGTTCAAGCCTTTCGTCGACGCGTTCGTGGCGGA
>JBDTXQ010000273.1:0-4308 GCA_040006115.1 Usitatibacter sp. | reverse complement strand
AACCTGTCGTCCAACGTCGGCATCCAGCTCGGCACGACCGACCGCAACAACAACGGCAATTCGAGCGCGAACCTGCGCGGCCTGGGCGCCTCGAGCACCCTCGTGCTTCTGAACGGAAGGCGGGTCTCGACCCACGGCGCCAAGGCCAACGCGGTGGACCTGAACTCCATTCCGCTCGCCGCGATCGAGCGTGTCGAGGTCCTGAAGGACGGGGCGTCGGCGATCTACGGAACCGACGCCATCGGCGGCGTCATCAACTTCATCCTGAGGCGCGACTTCAAGGGGCTGGAGCTCTCCGCGTCCACCGACATCACCCAGGAAGGTGGCGGCAACATCCACAGGGCCGGGATTGTCGCGGGCTGGGGTGACCTCGCGCGCGATCGCTACAACATCATGGCGAGCCTCGCATTCGACCGCCAGGAAATCCTGCACGGCAACGAGCGTTCTTTTTCAAATGGATTCCAGCCCGACCGCGGCCTGTCGCCAGACACCACGGGGACGCCCTTCGCCACGCAGACGGGCGCTTCGGGCACGGCGATTGGTTCTTCCTTCCGCTTGCCGGCTACCGGCACGCAGAGCTACAACCGGGCGAATCTGCTGGCCTTCGCCGGAGGGTGCAACAGTTATCCCGGCATGACGCAGTACCAGTATCAACTGTGGGACAGCCCCGGTTTCCGCTTCGCCTGCGCCTTCGACTACGGCGGCTCCGCGGTCCTCATCCAGCCGGTCGATCGCACCAACCTCGTGTCGCGCGGGACTTTCCAGTTAAGCAACGAACTCACCGCCTTTGCCGAGATTGTCGCTTCGCGATCGAAGGCCACCAAGCAGTTCGAGCCGCTCCAGATCACGACCAACGGAAGCCTCGCGGGGGCCCGCTATCCGGTGAACGGTCCGTACTACCAGGATCTGTCCGCCTATATCCCCACCTTCAATCGGAACCTGCCGATCTCCTATCGTCTGCGCTGCGTGGATTGCGGCGGACGCACGATCGAGACCACCAGCGATGCCTACCGGCTGCTCGCGGGACTCGAAGGCGTCCTTGCCGGGAAGTGGGACTGGAAACTCGGAATCTCGACGGCGGGAAGCAAGGCCGATTCCGTGCTGGGCCAGGGGTTCATGTTCACCAACCCGCTCATCGCTGCCTTGGCGAGCGGGCAGGTGAACCCTTGGGTCCCCGCCGGACAATCGCAGCCGGCCGCGGGCCAGGCGTTGCTCGACGCAGCGCGCGCGAACGGCACGAAGCTCTTTGGCGGGGAAGCGAAGCTCGTGCAGTTCGACGGCGCGCTTTCCGGCGATCTGTTTGCGTTGCCGGGCGGCCCGCTCGCCGCGGCCGTGGGCTTCGATGTGCGGCGCGAGAGCTACAAGTTCGGCGACGGCTCGACTTCCTCCCAGCCGGTCTACCAGGCGCCCTTCGACGCGGAGTTTCCCGAGGTGTCGCGCACCATCAAGGCGGTGTATGCGGAGGTGGCCGTGCCGGTCCTGAAGAGCCTGGAGGCCACGTTCGCCGTGCGCCATGACCGCTACAGTGATTTTGGCGGCACCACCAATCCGAAGGTCTCGTTGCGTTGGAACCCGATCCAGCAACTGGTGTTCCGCGCCTCCTACAACGAGGGCTTCCGCGCGCCGAGCTTCTTCCAGCTCTACGGCGCGGAAGGCGATGCTCCCGTTCCGGGCAACATCGCGGACCCCGTGCTGTGCCCGAACGGCAACCGGGCAGGCGCCGACCTCTCGGTCTGCGCGATCCGTCCCGACGCACGGCAAGGCGGAAACCGCAACCTGCAGCCCGAGACCTCGAAGCAGTGGAGCGTAGGTTTCCTGGTCGAGCCGGCGCCCTGGGTCAACGCGAACGTCGACCTGTGGCAGATTCGCCGGAGCGATCGCATCTATGAGCTCACCCCGCAGCAGGTGCTCGATAACTACACGACCTTCCCGGGTGCCCTCGTACGCGGCACCGACGGGCGGCTCGACGGGCCCGGCGGCTACATTCGCGCGGGATTCGTGAACGCCGAAGGCGACATCACTCGCGGCATCGACGTGGGGCTGCATGCCCGCGGAGCGCTGAGCAGGGGCCGGTGGAACGCCGGAATCGACGGCACCTACATCGACAGCTTCCGTTCGCGCGTCTTCGCCTCGGAGAGCTACACGGAGTACGCGGGGCAGTACAACTCCCGGGATCTGTACCCGCGCTGGAAGCACCAGGCGCAATTCACCTACGAGACGGGGCCGTGGAGCGCCACCCTTTATCAGAGCTACACGGCGGGCTATCGGGACGAAGTGCCCCCCGTCGCTCCCCCGGGATTCAATCCGAAGGTGGACCGCTACATCATCTATCACCTCACGGGCTCGTACACCGGCTTCAGGAACACCACGATTACCGCGGGCGTGAAGAACCTCTTCAACGAGGATCCCCCGTTCACGGCGCACAACGTGGATTTCGCGGCCGGGGCCGGATGGGACCCGCGCGTCGCCGATCCGCGCGGGCGTTCGTTCATCGCGCGCATCACCTACAGGTTCTCCTGAACCGAAGGGACGCGGCAAAGCTGCTGGCGGCAGGCGCGGCCGGAGTCGCATTCTCCGGTCTCGCCCGCGGCAAGACGCGCGCCGCGAGCGCGATTTCGCGCCTCGTGAAGCCGCCGCGGGTCGAGGAAGGCGCGACGGTCGGACTCATCGCGCCGGGCGGCGCGATGACCGACGAGGAGATCGAGCGCGCCGTGCGCAACATCGAGTCGATGGGCTTTCGCGTGAAGCTGGGCGCGAACATCGCCTTGAGGCGCGGCAATTACGCGGGCACGCCGCACCAGCAGGTCGAGGACTTGCATGCGATGTTCCGCGATCCCGAGGTGAAGGCGGTCTGGTCGGGACGTGGCGGATCGGGCTGCTCGCTGTTGCTGCCCCTGCTCGATTACAGGATGATTCGGGCCCGCGCCAAGGTATTCGTGGGGTTTTCCGATGCCACGGCGCTCCACCTCGCGATATTGCGCCACGCGGGGATCGTCACGTTCCATGGCCCGGCGGGCGTGTCGTCCTTCTCGCCGTACTCCGTAGAGCATCTGCGCAAGGCGTTCATGGAGCCGCGCGCCCGCTACACGATCGAGGGCGCCGAAGGCTTGCGGGGCATCGGCTGGACCGATCCGCCCTTCGTGGAGCTCACCATCCATCCGGGCGTGGCGACGGGGCCGCTCGTCGGAGGAAACCTTTCCGTCCTTGCCGCCCTCGTGGGCACGCCGTACGCGGCGCGGTTCTCCGGCGCGATCGCATTTTTCGAGGATGTGAACGAGGCGCCTTATCGCGTGAACCGCATGCTCACGCAACTCGTCCAGAGCGGCCAGCTCCCACGGGCCGCAGGGGTGATGTTCGGCGTGTGCCGCAAGTGCGCGATCGAGCCGGACGAGCCCTCGCTTTCCCTCGAGGAGACATTGCGCGATCGCCTGGAGCCATTGGGCGTGCCGGCCGCCTCGGGTCTTTCCTTTGGCCATATCCCCTACAACTTCACTATCCCGATGGGCGTGAGGGCGCGCTTCGACGCCACGCGCCGCGAGCTCACGATCCTGGAGCCCGCCGTCCTCTGAGCTAGTCCGCGCGGCCCTGGATCGCGCGCCGGTAGAGGGCGGTCGCGATGCGCTCCTCGAAGCGCGATGCCGCCGAATAAGCCCCGCGCTCGCCTTCCGGATCGAAGGAGGTGCCGCCCACGAGGAAGATGAAGCCATTGCGCGAGGCGCGATCGAAGGCGAAGGTCGCGAAGAGGCCGTAGGCATCGCCGAGATGCCCGCTCGCGACGAAGCCGCCGCCTTCCACGAGGCGATCGCCGAAGTCCGGTCCCGAGACGTCGAGGAATTGCTGGTTGCCCAGGCCCCACGCGTTGAAGCGTGCCTTGTGGCTGCCGTAGCCGCTTTCTCCACCCGCGCCGCCGCGCGGCCATTGGCGCGCGAGCATCGCGTCGACGGTCTCAGTGCTCAGGATGCGCTTGCCGTCGAGCTCGCCGGAATTCATCAGCATCCGCATGACCCGCGCGAGGTCGGACGCCGATGCGCGCAGCCCGCCCTGGGGGCCGAATAGGGTGCCGTTGCTTCCGACTTCATAATCGGCCCGCGCGCGCGATTCTGGAGGCCCCGCCGAGTGGTCGTCTACTTGCGGAACCCACGGCCCTTGCGGATTCCACACTTGGGTGTCGCCGCGAGTCGCCTTCCGGTAGAGCGTGGCGAGGTTCGCGATGCGCTCCGCGGGAAGGCTCGCGGGATCGTAATCTCCCTGCATGCCGAGCGGGTCGAGGATGAGGCGCTTCATCAGCCGGTCGAAGCGCTCGCCCGT
>JBDTXQ010000272.1:0-4321 GCA_040006115.1 Usitatibacter sp. | reverse complement strand
TTCGACGCAGGATCGCGAGCGCGTTCACGATCGGCGCCAGCGGATTGCGCAGCTCGTGCGCCAGCATGGCGAGAAAATTCTCCTTGTCCCGGTTGGCGCGCTCCGCCACCTCGGTCGCGGTCTGGGCCTGGAGCGTCGCGATCACGAGCTTCTCGTTGGCTTCGCGCAGCAGCGCCATGCGAGCGGACGGCTTCGCATTCGAGCCTACGGCGAGCGCTTTCCCACGAGCCGCTTCCCGAAGAGCGTCGAGCTCTTCGCGCAGGCGCGCCGCCTCGGCGCGCAGCCCGGCAATTTCCTCGCCGGGCGCGTGGCTACCTGCTTTTTCCCGCGCCATCGCGTGGCGGGGTATGCGCCCGCTCGGTCGTCGCCCGGCCGACGAGCAGGCCCTCGTAGCCCTTGATCGTGTCGCCGATCACGAGGCGGCCCTTCACGATCCTGTATTCGCGCAGCTCCTTGCTGTGGTCGCTGTTGCGGACCTTCACGACCGTGATGCAGCGCCGCAGCTCGTCTTCCAGCTGCACGTATCGCTCGAGGATGATCGCGTCGGTGAGGAAGGCGGTACCGTAGGAACTGAAGCGCAGGTCGATATAGCGATCCTCCAGCTCGGAGGTGGCGAGCACCGATACCCCGAGGCCGGTCAGCACCGAGATCATGCGATACATCGAGTCGCGGAAATCCTCGCGGTAGGTTGGCGCGAGCGCGAGCTCGAAGCCCGACAGGGAATCGATCACGACGCGCTTCGCCTTGAGGCGCTCGATCATGTCGGTCAAGTCGTACAGGGTCGCGTCGATGGACAGATCGAGCGCGCGAGTGCTGATGATGCCGACCTTCCCCGCGTGCACCAGCGGATCGAGGGTCGGGCTCAGCGCGAGCCCGGGGCTCTTCTCGAAGGCGAGGATCACGCCCTTTTCGCCGCGGCGCACCCCCTCGGCGAGGAACTCGGTTGCCATGATCGTCTTGCCGGAACCCGAGGGGCCCGCGACGAGGACCGAATAGCCCTCGGGCAGGCCGCCACCGAGCATCTCGTCCAGGCGCGGCACCCCCATGCTGATCCTCTTCAACACGCGCGGCGGCGTGGCCTTCGGCTTCACCGCCGGGCGCGCCCCAATGATCGCGCGCGGAAATGCCCGGATGCCGTCGCCGTCGATGCGAATGGTGTGCTGGCCCGGCAGCGTCGCCAAGCCCCGCATTTTCTTGACCTCTAGCTTGCGCACCATCGAGCCCTGGTAGGTGTCCTGGGTGAGCCATATGAGCCCGTCGGCCACGGTGAAGATCGGGTTGCTCTGGTCTTCCGGGTCGTATTCCCCCACCAGGAAGGTGGTCGCCTCCCAGCTCGTAAGATGCATGCCGAGATCCTGGACGAAGTGCTGCAGGTCGTTTTCTCCCTTGGGGTGCCCCTTGGTCGCGAGCATGATCGAGCGGAACGAATCGACGAAGACGAGGCTCGGCGAATCGGCTTCGACCTCCTGCAGGATCATCTTCAGCACTTTGCTGAGATCCCCCTTGAGCAGTTCCGAGGCGAGATTCACGAAGCGGATCGATTTGCCGATCTTCTCCGCGTCGAAGAACGCGAACTGCTGTTGATAACGCAGCATCTTCAGGGGCGGCTCGCCAAGCACGGTGAAATAGAGCGCGCGCCGGCCCGCGTTCGCCGCGGAGAACATGATCTGGTGCGCGAGCGTGGTCTTGCCCGCTCCCGGCGTCCCGGCCAGCAAATTGAAGGAAAACTCCGGAAGCCCGCCGCCGAGGATCGTATCGAGGCCCGGCACACCGGTTTCGAGGAGACGTATGGGAACTCTTTTTTTCATCGATCGATCTCCTGTTTACCGGGTCGGTCCGCGGTTTCTCGGACTTTGCCCAGAAGGCGAAATGCCAGATCTTTCCCGATCAGGGAATTCAGCAGGTCGTTGAAGTGGTTCATGAGCGCGCAGCTGCCTTCTTCGGCGAGCGCGGGCGCCTGGGATCCGAGGCTGGCCGTCAACGTCGAAAACGGGAATTTCCCCTTGACCGCG
This sequence comes from Usitatibacter sp., assembly GCA_040006115.1. GTDB lineage: Bacteria > Pseudomonadota > Gammaproteobacteria > Burkholderiales > Usitatibacteraceae > Usitatibacter. Next base: position 2,309 of record JBDTXQ010000272.1, on the reverse strand, counting down.
TCGCGCGCGAGCCAGGGATGGTCGGCGCGCGCCCGGTGAAGGCTGCGCGCGAAGAGGATGCGAAAGCCGTCCTCGCCGATGATGGGAGCTAGTCGTGACTGCACCTGCTCCCACGTGAGGATGGCGCGCTCGGCGGGCGTCTTTGCCTCGCGCGAGTCTTTCCCGTGCTTTGTATTGCGCGATTTCAGGCAGGCACCTCTGTCAACGCGTAACGAGCGTCTAAGCGCAGGATACGGCCCTTTCGCCCCGTCCACGGTGCGATACCGCACTTAGCTCGGGAGACCGTCCCGGGCCTAATCCCGCGCGGCAATTGAGTCCCGACCCCATTTCGCGCTAAAATCGCTAGGTTTTGAGGGTCGCGAATGCGGGGAAAAGTCGTGGTCGGCAACTGGAAGCTCAACGGCAGCCTCGACGGCAACGAAAAGTTGCTCGCGGCGCTCCTGCGAGAACCCCCCCGGAGTGGAGCGGCAGCATGCGCGGTTTGCGTGCCGTTTCCCTACCTTGCGCAGGCGCAGGGCCTGTTGCAGGGCTCGGCGATCGCCTGGGGGGCCCAGGATTGCAGCCGCTACGACCAGGGCGCCTACACCGGGGACGTATCCGGGAAGATGATCGCGCAGTTTGGCAGCCGCTACGCGATCGTGGGGCACTCGGAGCGGCGCACGCTCTTCGGCGACACCGACGCGATCGTGGTGGAGAAGTTCGCCGCTGCGAGGCGCGCGGGCTTGACGCCGATCTTCTGCGCGGGCGAGACGCTCGAGGAGCGCGAGGCTGGCAGGACGCAGGCAGTGCTCGCCAGGCAGTTGGACGCGTTGCTCGAGAATAGCGGCGCGGCAGGGTTGGACGGCGCGATCGTCGCTTACGAGCCCGTGTGGGCCATCGGCACCGGGAAGACGGCGACGAAAGCGCAGGCGGAAGAAGCGCATGCCTTCATCCGCGGGCGCATCGCGGCGAAGGGGCAAACGGACATGGCAGCGCGGCTTCCCATTCTCTACGGGGGCAGCGTGAAGGCGGCGAATGCCGCGGAGCTGTTCGCGATGCCGAACGTGGACGGCGGTCTGGTCGGCGGGGCATCGCTGGTGGCGGAAGAATTCGTGGCGATCTGGCAAGCGGCCGGCGCCCACTGAAAGGTTAGTGAAGCAAATGCAGACGCTGGTCCTCGTATTCCACATCCTCGCCGCGGTCGGCATCGTCGTGCTCGTGCTCCTGCAGCACGGCAAGGGCGCCGACATGGGCGCCGCCTTCGGCAGCGGCTCGGCCGGGAGCCTCTTCGGCTCCGCCGGCGCCTCCAACTTCCTGTCGCGCACCACCGCCATCCTCGCGGCGGTGTTCTTCGCGACGAGCCTCGGGCTCACCTATTTCACGTCCTCGACCAAGTCGAGCGGCGTGCTGCAGCATCTCGACACCCCGGTCGGCACGCCCGGCACGGGTGCGAAGACGGAAGTCACACCGGCGGCGCCTGCTTCCTCGGCACCGGCGCCGGCGGGGAAGCCCGCGGAGAAATCCACGGAGATTCCGAAGTAGCGATCGTCGTCCGAACAAGAAATGCCGTCGTGGTGGAATTGGTAGACACGCTGTCTTGAGGGGGCAGTGCCGAAAGGCGTAAGAGTTCGAGTCTCTTCGACGGCACCAATCACAATCGGTCCCCGCTCGCCGCGGGCGGAAAACTTGCTCGCAAACTACTTTCCGGTCCTGCTCTTCCTCGCCATCGGCACCGCGGTCGGCGTGGGCGCCGTCGTGGCGAGCGGGGTGCTGGCGAGGCTGTCGGGGGTGCAGAACCCGGACAGCGAGAAGCTCTCGCCGTACGAGTGCGGCTTCGAGGCCTTCGAGGACGCGCGCATGAAATTCGACGTGCGCTACTACCTGGTGGCGATCCTCTTCATCCTGTTCGACCTCGAGATCGCCTTCCTCTTTCCCTGGGCCATCGTGCTGCAGGACATCGGCTGGTTCGGCCTCGTCGCGATGCTGATCTTCCTCGGCATCCTGGTCGTCGGCTTCATCTACGAATGGAAGAAGGGGGCGCTCGAATGGGAGTGATGAAGGAGGGCGTGGCCCAGCAGGGCTTCGTCGTGACCCAGGTGGACAACGTCCTCAACTGGGCGCGCACCGGGTCGCTCTGGCCGATGACCTTCGGGCTGGCGTGCTGCGCGGTCGAGATGATGCACGCGGGCGCCTCGCGCTACGACCTGGACCGCTTCGGCATCGTGTTCCGCCCGAGCCCGCGCCAGTCGGACCTGATGATCGTCGCCGGGACCCTGGTGAACAAGATGGTGCCGGCGCTGCGCAAGGTGTACGACCAGATGGCCGAGCCG